>JAZUND010000001.1:0-29519 GCA_045603965.1 Candidatus Nanosyncoccus sp.
TCCAAATGGTATCACCACTACCACTGTAACCAATGAGACGACTGGCGAAGATGAAACTGTCACCATCATGTCTGACTTTAACAAACTCCTCAAAGCGCAAGGTATTACTGGCGCTGGTGGTAAAGATGCAGACAATACAACCGCAAGGACTGATGGTATAGTTCTTGCAGGCAGTACTAACGTGACTTGGGCCTCAAATGGCTTCACCAACATCGGCCTTGTGCCTCTTTACTTCGTTCGTTCGAGCTATCTGAGTGGCTCGTCGCTCTACGGTTTCGGTACGAGCGGGCTCTACTGGTCTAGTACGGTTAGCTCTTCGACGTACGCGTTCAGCCTGGGTTGCTATTCTGGCGTATTGTACCCGGCGAATCAGGGCAGTCGCGACTACGGAAGGTCTGTGCGTTGTATAGCGCGGTAGTAGTCTTCCGGCGGCTCTTCTCGCGACTTCCAATGTGAACAAAGAAAGCGTGGATGCGCCGACGTGGCACACTGGAGCCGATGAGAGGAGCGGTGAAGAGAGACATTCCCAAACCAAAAATGAGAATCAAGAGGCTATTTCCTAAAGAAATAGCCTCTTGATTTTCCGAGGCGGGATTTTATTGCCGAGTTTGGCAGGAAATTTTTGCCAAGTTTGGCGAGATTTGATTGCTGAGTTTGGCAGGAATTTGATGTGATATAATGATGTTGTGGGGACCATCAGGGAAAATCGTGGTGCTGGCTTCAGTGCTGAAATGGGGACTAGACCCCACTAAAGATTACCCCAGGTTGATGGTACATTGGAAGTCGGATGGGCTCACTCCGCTTCGGCGAAGTCCAAGACAACCCAGACTCCAAGGAGGCTGGTCAAATAGCAGAAGCTCACAAAAACCGCTTGTTGTGGTTCGTTCGTTCGGGCAATCTGAATGGCTCGACGCTCTACAATTTCGGTACGAACGGGAACTACTGGTCTAGTACGGTTAGCTCTTCGACGAACGCGTTCAACCTGAATTACAATTCTGGCGAATTGAACCCGGCGAATCAGAACAATCGCAACAACGGAAGGTCTGTGCGTTGTATAGCGCGGTAGTAGTCTTCCGGCGGCTCTTCTCGCGACTACCGTCACCCCACATTTTTAAGGTCGTCTAGGATCCGTTGCATGCTGCGACGGTGTTTTTTATCTTTGAACTCTTGGTAGAGCCGAAAATCATAGCCATACTTGTCGAACAATCGCTTGACGTATTTGTCGGCGTCGAGATGTTCCACGAAGCCGAGATAGGAGATAAGGGTTTCATCTTTGATTTTGCCGGTCCGGTAACCAGCTAGAGCGCGTTTAAATTTGGCCTGAATACGGTCCGAGGGGTAGAGGCAGTGCGGGTAGATGCGGGCTCCAAGAAAGGGAACACCTTTATAAATGGATTGACAATAATGCTTCTTGGGGTGAAGAGTGAGATCGAGATCGTCTTTTAAGAACTTTTCGATACGCTTGGTGTCGGCTTTGGCGCGTTCAAGGTCGCGATAATTTACGATGCGCAAGAAATCATCCACGTAACGGCCGTAGTAATCGGTGCGCAAATCAAATTTGATATAGCGATCAAGTTGGTCGAGATAAACGTTTGATACCAGCTGGGAGGTGAGATTGCCAATGACGATGCCACGACCTTTGGCTTGAGTATAGAGACTTTTTTCAGGTGGAAGTACCATCCAATCATAAGCAGTGCCGCGGCGACGAGATTTCTCGACTGGGTCGTCGAGAAGAATCTGGCGCCAGAGGAAGTAGCAAAGTTTATAAAGTTCGCAACCGATAGAATCGTTTAAATATGGCTCGAATTGATGATCGAGGCCCCACTTGATTCTTTTGAGAAGCTTACCGCGGGAGAGAGACATGAAATAACCGCGGATGTCTAATTTGAGAACGTAGGCTTCCTCGGTGAAATCGTGGGAAGCCTGTTGCATCATTTTTTGGACGCGCTGAATCGCGTAGAGAGTACCTTTTTCTTCGCGACAACTATATGCGTCGGGGATGAGGCGGCGGTCCCACCAACCTCCTTGCATACGGTAAAGAAAATGGTGGATGATACGGTCAACAAAGGGTGCCGCAAAAATCTCTCGAATCATGGGGTCGTAAATGACGAAGGAAATGGAGCTGCTTGGAGCGTAGTAACGTTCAAGAACGGCATCGGCAAGGCGAACGATATTCTCGGACCAATTTTCGTCATAACGGTGCTCGTTAAAGGTCTTTAGTTTGTTTTTGCGGGCTTCCTTGAAGGAGATAGTGAGGGCGCGGATAAACCAGTTGCGCATGCCATGCAAGCCAATATATTCGATGATGCTATTGATTTTGATTGGTTCCATGCCTTGCTCCTTTCTTAGCGATAGCCTTTAATTGTCCTTCTATGCGGTCACGAATGAGATAAATACTTTCGCTAATGCCGGTAATAGTTTCAAGATTGATGAGTCTGCTTTCACCGAGGATTTTTACGTAGATGGCAAGATCGTAAACGTTCTTACGCATGCGAATTAAAATCTCGGCAAGGTTCTTATGGGAGAATCTCTGCAGCATCGTGAGGCGGTGGTAGTCGGCGAGTAATTCGGTGATAAGGAGGATGATGTTGGCGCCGTTGGTACTGCGGCTGAGTTTGCCGAGACGATTATTGCAGATATTGTGCAGACGGGCGCTGAGTGCTACGAGCTGCTGATGGAGCTCGGGGTCTAGATTATGAGCATCGACGGGGGTTAGGTTTTTGATGCGACGTTCTTTTTCTTGTTGCCAAAGGCCTTGAATATAATTGGCTTCAAAAGTTTTGTTAAGAGTGAAAATGCGGATTTTGCCCTCGCTGGATTCGGATTTATAGAGATTGACGGCTTTTAAATTTTCACGGACATGATTGATACCGAGAGTGTGGACGTAACCCATCTTATACTGATCGTAGAAGCTGAGGGCGTCGGCGAAAAATTTGGTTTTGGAGCCTATTTTCTGGCAGACTTCGTAATAATAGATGAGGGCGGAATGTTCGGCTAGTTCATACCAATTTTCTTTGCCGTTGCAGGGGATGAGGTAGAGTTTGTCGTAATTATCTATTTCGTATTTTTGGAGTTTGCGCTTCAATGCGCGATATTGCTTAATAGTGATAGCCTCGTGCGAGTCGTCCAGCTGGCTATTCGGCTGGTCATATATCCGCGCGTTTATTTGGTTGATGTCGGTTAAGTTGGTATTGACAGGGTCTATTTTATGCATATCTAGTGCTCCGTTATTATTTATATGCTTTAATTGTAATGTGAAAAATGGATTGTTGCACTATTGCTGAGTTTGGCGTGATATATTCTTGATCTAACGTAGTATAATGTAAATATGTCAAAAGAAGGGCAGGACTGGGTATATAGTGATATTGTCAAAGACCATTTTTTGAATCCGCGAAATTTCTTGATGGGTGACGAGTCGCAATTTGACTACGACGCAATGGGTCTAGTGGGTAATCCTATCTGTGGCGACCAAATGAAAATGTACCTCCAGATTAAAGATGACATTATCACCGATATTCGATGGAAAACTTACGGTTGTGCTTCTGCTATAGCTTCCACATCGGCGCTCTCAGAACTCGCAAAAGGAAAGACCTTGGACGAAGCTCTTAAAATTACCGCTAAGGACATTGATGATTATCTTGGTAATCTGCCGAAGCATAAGTTTCATTGCTCGATACTTGGTCACGATGCCTTGAAAGATGCTATTGAGAAATATCGCGAAAGTCATTAGTAATTTAGCCAATCGTGCTCATACCTTGTAATTTCTTGACGATTCCTGGCAGCACTTCCATTACTTTTTCTACATCTTTCATGGTGCTTTCAAGACCAAACGAAAAACGAATTGACGAATGGGCGACTTCCGCATCGCCAGTTTTAGCCATTAGGACGTGTGACGGCTTGATGTCGCCGGCGGCACAAGCCGAACCAGTAGAAACAATAACCCCCTCGGCATCAAGATAAAGCTGGATAGATTCACCTTCGGCGGCGGCGAAGGAAGCATTGAGAATATTGGGAAGTGACTTACTCTTTCCCATGTCGGTATTTAGTGAACTGCCGGGGATTTCGGCGAGAATACGCTCTGCTAGTGTGTTTTTTAGTTTTGCGACACGTGTCGTAAAAATATCAGTGGAGTGCATTTCCTGCATTTTAAGAAGCGCCGCTTTGAATCCAATGATGCCAACCGTATTATAGGTGCCACCGCGACGCTTGTTTTCTTGATTGCCGCCGATGATGAGAGGGCGAAAAGGCACGCCGTCACGCACATATAGGGCGCCTACTCCGACTGGCCCGCCGATTTTATGTGCCGAAAAGGTGGCGTAATCGAGTCCGAGTTCTTTAACGTCAATCGGAATCTTGCCGAGTACCTGGGTGAGATCGGAATGGAGATAATGCTTCTTTTTGGGCCGAGTGATATTTGGCAGGATATAATCACCGAGTTCATTGTTCGCAAGCATACAAGAGAAAAGTCCAGGAGTTTTGTCGCCACGATATACTTTCGCTGCTTCGATAATAGAATGGTGTTCATAAGGTGATGTTTCAATCTCATATCCCTCAAAAGTGTGAACTACTGTATTATTCGACTCCGAAGCGCCAGAGGTAAAAATGATTTCTTCTGGCTCGGCGCCTATCATACTTGCGAGTAACTCACGGCAATCTTCTATCTCGTTCATTGCCAAGTGCCCAGGAGTATGAAGCGCCGAAGCGTTAGCAAAAAACTTCTCTTCTGCCTCCCGCATCGCCTTTCTCACGCAGGGAAGTAGCGGCGTCGTTGCTGCATAATCTAAATATACCATGCCCACATTATATCATGTGTTGTGAATGTGTTGAAACTTTATAAAGTTTGACAAACTTTATAAAGTTTGTTAGACTGAGCTTATGGATAATTATGCGATAAAATTACGTGAGATTATAAGCGCTACGGGTTGGAGTCAAGAGATACTGGCTGCCAAACTTGACGTTTCTTTTGTGTCGATCAATAGTTGGATTAATGCGAAGTCGGAGCCGCGTTCGGCGGCGAAAGAGCGGATTGACTTAGTGTATATTGAGGTAATGGGCGAACGGGCGATTAGCTCGGCGGAACTGATGAGGGCTAAGACCCTCGCTATCAGTAAACGTTATAGTGTAAAGAAACTGTTAAGTGACCGTATGCTTCTAGAAAGATTGACTACTTCACTGACGTATCACAACAATGCCACCGAGGGTAGCACGATGACGGAGCAGGATGTCGCTGCGGTCGTTTATAATAACCGGACTTTGCGTAACCGTACCGCCATTGAGCAGCGTGAAGCTATCAATCATCAGACGGCTCTTTATTTCTTGTTAGATGAGCTAGTAAAGCCGGATTTTTGTTTTACCCCAAATTTAATTAAGGCTGTGCATTTGCGCATGATGAATGGGATTATTTCGGATGCTGGGTATTTTCGTAATCATTCGGTGCGTATTCACGGGGCTTTCGTGCCGCTGGCGAATTACTTGAAAATACCTGAGCTGATTGATAACTGGTGCAATTTAGTTAATAGTGAGACAACTGATAAAATTGCTTTGTTGGCTACTAGCCATGCTAAGTTTGAACAGATTCATCCTTTTTCTGATGGAAATGGACGCACTGGCAGATTGTTGCTTTTTGGTTTGGCTCTATATCTTGAGTTGACGCCACCTATTTTGAAAAAAGAACTGCATATAGCTTATTATAAATATCTTGAACTAGCACAAATGCGTGAGTTGACTGATCCACTGGAATTGTTTATTGCTGAGGCTATTGTTGATACTTCTACATTAATTGAACAAGAGCGCTAGGCTGGAGTATAATAGATATATGAAAATAGCGATTATTGGTGCGGGGGCTTATGGGACGGCGCTCGGAGAGATACTGAGTGCGAATAAATATGAGGTGGCTTATTATGATCCGTTTCTGCTACCGGATGTGTCGATAGAGAATGTGCTGGACGAGGCAACTGAAGTGTTACTGGTGGCGCCGTCAGCGGCTTTGTTGGAACTGCTACCGAAGTTGCCGAAAGATAAGCCGTTGATTGTGGCGACGAAGGGGATTCTTGATGATGGGGTGTTTGCGGGGTTTGAGAATGTGGCGGTAATATCGGGGCCTGGATTTGCGGATGATATTAAAGCGGGAAAAGAAACATTCCTTACGGTGACGGACGAGCGACTTATGCGAATGTTCGGAGCTAACTTTATAAAATTTGACTATACGACTGATATGCGAGGGGTGCTAATGTGCGGAGCATTGAAGAATGTCTATGCTGTGCTTGCAGGGTATTTGGGGCTTTTGCCTGGTGGTGAGGGATATGAAGATTTTATTTCAGAGGTTACTGATGAGATGGGGAAGCTACTCGCAGCCAATGGCGCTAAGGCTGAGACAGTGGACTTATATTGCGGGGTGGGGGATTTGCGACTAACATGTGACACGCCATCTCGAAATTATCAGTATGGGGTGAAGTTAAGTGAAGATGTTTTGTATCAACCAGAAGTAACAGTGGAGGGTGTTTCGGCGTTAAGATTAATTCGAGAGGGTACAATTAATGTGCCGGAGGGACTAGTGAGACTAAGGCAGGTCATGGATATAGTGAAATAAAAGGTGCACTAAAAGGAGGTAAGATGGGCTTAAATGCAAATCAGAAGCGAGCGGTGGAGTATTTGGATGGGCCACTTTTGGTGCTCGCGGGGCCTGGAACGGGTAAAACACAGCTACTGTCAGAGAAAGTGGCTTATATTTTGAAAAATACTGATACAAATGCGGAGAATATTTTGTGCCTTACTTTTACAGATACTGGTGCGAAGAATATGCGGGAGCGACTGAAAACGATTATTGGAAAAGATGCTTTGAAGGTGAACATTGGCACGTATCACGCGTTTGGACAAGAGATATTAGCGCAGTATAAAGATTATTCGGATAGCTATGACCGGCGGCTAGATGCGGCAATAGATGAAGTGACGCAGTATAAAATCGTGAAAGAATTGCAGGATAAGTTGCCAGGGAATGACATGCTGCGGGGCGATGCGGTGAAAAATATCATCGAAGTGATAAGTTCGGCGAAGTCAGCGAGGCTTTCAGCGGATGATTTATTGACGATTGCTGAGCAGAACATTGAAGATTCGAGAGTACTGTCGGAGACGATTTCACCGTATCTTTTAAAGATCGTGCCGAGAAAATTCCAGGAATCATTAGACAGTGCGTATTTACCGATTTTTGAATTAATAAAAAATTATGATAAAGAAATTATTATTAACAATATAGAAAGAACGATTGCACAACTAGCACGTAGTCTGAAAGAAGCCATAATGGTGGCGGAGAGTGCGGGTAGTATTGCGGCTTTAACGAAATGGCGAAATGATAATTTTGAGAAGGACGCTAAGGGCGAGTATCGTCTGAAAGATACGGTGGCGAACAAGAAGTTGCTGTCGGTGGCGAAAGTAATGAAACAGTATGATGCGTATCTACGCGAGAATGGATTGTTTGATTTTGATGATATGATACAAGAAGCGGCGAAAGCTCTGGCGGTGGATGTTGGGTTTAAGATGACTTTGCAGGAAAAGTATCAGTATATCATGCTAGATGAATTCCAGGACACGAACCCGTCGCAATTTGCGATTGTGAAAGAGTTGACTGACTACGAACAACCGATGATTATGGCAGTGGGGGACGACGACCAGGCGATTTATGAGTTCCAGGGGGCGTTAGCTTCCAATCTGACAGATTTTCAAAATCATTATGCCGCGGAAGTGATACCATTAGTAGAGAATTATCGTAGTACGCAGGAGATTTTGGACTTTTCGCGTGAGATTATAAATCAGGCGACAGATAGATTTGCGGATAAGGAGCTTTTGGCGCATAAAGCAGCACCGAAAGAATCGCAACTTTATAGAATTGAGTTTAACTCGTCGGATGCG
This sequence comes from Candidatus Nanosyncoccus sp., assembly GCA_045603965.1. Lineage (GTDB taxonomy): Bacteria > Patescibacteriota > Saccharimonadia > Saccharimonadales > Saccharimonadaceae > Nanosyncoccus. Next base: position 7,906 of record JAZUND010000001.1, read on the forward strand.
GAATTTGGTTGGGTGGCGAATGAGATCGCAAGGCTGGTGCGCCAGGGTATCAGGCAGAGCGAAATTGCGGTGATTTCTTATAAATCGAAATATTTTGAACCACTTTTGCCATATCTAAAGTCGCACAAAGAAATTAAGATTGCTTATGAAAAACGCGATAATTTATTCAATGACGAAAAGATGCATGCACTGATGGCGATTTGTCGGTATGCGCAGGAAAAGGCGTCTGGTAAGAAGCCGACAGTACAGATTATGGAGATACTGTCGTACGACTTTTTTGGATTGTCGGTGCTTGAAATTGTGAAGCTGGTGGAGCAGGCAAGGCGAGCACATATTGAGGTAAGTGAATATATTGCGGAAAATGGTAGTGAGGCTACGAAAAAGGTGATGGAGTTTTTGGCAGAATTGACCGTGAAATCGTTTACGGAACCGCTGGAATCGATACTTTATAAAGTCGCGGAACAGATGGAGGTAGAGAAGCTGAGTGAGTATGAGAGATTTCGGTTCTATGAAAATTTGGCGTCGCTTAAAGGAAAGCTAGCGCGACATTACGGAGATAAACCACTGAAACTCGCAGATTTTGTAGTGATGTTAAATGAATATGAGGCGGCGGAGATGCCTCTCACGGCTACTTCGCCGTATCGCGATGCAGATGAGGCGGTGCAAATCTTGACGGCACATAAAGCGAAGGGTCTGGAGTTTGAGTATGTGTTTATTTTGTCAGCTGACAACATGGCGTGGGGTAAAAGTAAGGGCAATAATAATCTGCTGAGTTTGCCGAAGAACTTGACCCAGATAAGACATACAGGGATGACGGATGGTGAGCGGCTGCGGGTGCTATATGTGGCGTTGACACGGGCGAAGAGTACGCTCTATATCACTAATTCACTGCAAGATTTTAACGGTAAATCGCCGGAGAGGTTGGCGTATTTTGATGAACATGTCGAAAAGACGGCCGAAGGAAACGAGGAGGTGATTTCGCCGTTTTTGCCAACGCGTAAGGTGAGACTAATGTACAACGAGGAATCTGAAGCGGAACGTATGGAAAATGTGCGAAATTGGTTGTCGGTATATCTTGCGGAGTCGCCAGATATGCGGGCGTTTTATCGGGCACGGATGAGTGGAATGCGGATGTCAGCATCGGCGTTGACGTCGTTTCTGGATATAATCTATAATGGCCCGCAGAGTTTCTTTGAGAATTATGTGTTGGGGGCGCCGCGCGACATTGATAGTGTGGCGCTGGTAATTGGTAATGTGATGCACGCGACTTTTGAGCAAGTGACGAAAGCGGGGCTCACGGATGAGGCGGCGGTGGATTATTTTAAGACGGAAGTTAATAAATATGACACTCCGGATGAGAATAAGCGCGTGGCACTGGAGCGGGGTGAGGAAAGTTTACGACTTACGCTTGGGAAATTTGGCGAGATAATACGGCAGGGACTTGCAGAAGTGAATTTTTATAATGAAGCAGTGGTGGTGGATGGCGTACCAATTACGGGTGTAATTGATCACATGGTGATAGATGAGGCGAAAAAAACGATTGAAGTGTATGATTATAAGACTGGCGCATATAACGATGGCAAGTGGGAGTCGCAACCTGGACTCTATTGGTATATGATGCAGCTGTGGTTCTATAAAAAGTTGCTTAATAATTCTATGAAGTATCGCAACTATAAGGTGACACGTGGGCACATCTTGTATGTGATGAAAGACCAAAAGTTCGGTGACGCGTATGATAAGGTACTAGATTATGATGCGATTGATGATGATGAAATGCTGGCGATTTTGAAGGCGGTTTATAAACAAGTAACGGAACTTGGATTTTTAGATGATACCGAATTGTTCCTGGCGGCAGATAAAAGTCGCTCAATGAAACAGGTGCGAGAATTCATTGAGCTTTTGCTTGCAAAAAGTGCTTGAATATAATATAATGCTGGCAGTACTTTAAGAAAGGGGGCACGATGAATGAACGTGTTTGGAAAATACAGGCGTAGAAGCCGCGGAGCTTGCGAGATAACTTGGACTTGCCGTCGTTGCGGTGCGGTATTTACTACTGAAGCTCAGTATGCTATGCACGTGTTGATGTGCGGTTCGTGAGTTCATTCCCCTAGGCAAGGAATTATCCTTGCCTTTTTTATTTGTGCGTGGTATAATTATCTGTAATTATGGCAAAGAAGAATAATACTAAGAGAAAATTGGTTGGGCTCGTATCGGAAGAGTCTGGCGTGCGTGCTTACTACACCAAGAAGAATACGATGAATACTCCTGATAAGCTATCTTTGAAGAAGTATGATCCAGTGCTTCGCAAGCATGTGGTATTCACTGAGACTAAGAAGAATCTCGGACGTAACGAAGTCAAAGAGAAGAAGCGCTAAAAAATAATCCCTCTCGGGATTATTTTTTTGTGAGTCTATATTCTATGTCACGGAGGACATTCATATAGTACATGAACGATTCATAGGGGGAGGCGTAGGCGGAGAAGTAAGCGTGGACATCGCCATCGTTCCAGTACTTAGTACACATGGAATACGGATGGTCGCTTGTCGTCATGTAGCGCCAGTCGGAGATGAGCTGGCCGTCTTTTGTAGCGAGGATTTGGTCGCGGAGTCTGTAGATATTATCCATGGCGGACCATTGCATTGGGTTCGATAGCCAAGCGGAGAGGTCGCGTTCGGTGTCGGCCCAAGTAACGGTGTCGGGCATAGATATTTCGTCGGCAGGAGCTTCCAAATCGCAGGCTTCGGAAACGGTGACGAATTTGTTTTCATACTCAGAAAGCCAGGAAGGGATGAGGGTATTCATAAAGTCAAATATGCCGGTGTCTTTCCATTGGTGTTCGCCGAAAGTTTCAAAATCCATGAAAAGATTGATAAGATTGCCACGAAGGCAGTCGTCATCTAGCCATTTTTGGTATTTCGGGACGGTGAGTGGCCATTCTGACCAGTTGCGATTGGAGAAACGAAAGGCAATGTCGTCAGAAAGTCGGTAGTTCTTGAGCAAGAGCCTGAGATTTTGACAGCCGGTTGGACGATAAACGTGGTTTGGACTGCGCCAGCCGAGGATTTTATCCCAACCTTCGGCAAGGATGCCTTTATAGCCTTCTTTTTCGGCCCAGTGAGCGAGCTGATCGTTGTAGGCGAATTCGGTGTTACGAAAAACTTGTGGATGGACGCCGAAAATATGCTGGATGGCTTCGGCATGCATTTTGACTTGGTCGTTAAATTCGTCGCGATTATAGAAGAAAGCAAGTGAATGATAGTAAGTTTCGCCGACGATTTCAGCTTGGCCGCGATTAACCATTTCGCGAATTTTATCAATAAGCGACGGCTCCCACTCACGAGCTTGTTCGAGCCAGGTGCCAGTGATGGAAAATGATACTTTGAAGCCTGGAAATTTCTTCATATTTTCTAGTAATAAATCTAGCATTGGGTAATAGGACTTCTTGGCAACTTTGCGAAAAATGCGTTCGTTGCTTTGGCGTCCGTGATAGTTATCGTAAAAATAATTGGAGTTATTACCGACATCAAAAATGGAGTACTCGCGGTAGCGAATTGGCTGGTGAATGTGTAGATATAAACAAATCGCGCGCAACTTTAATAACCCTTATGTTTTATTACATTATTATAAACCTTCAAACATTTTTTCGCAACTTGGTTCCAGGAGATTTTGTTATATTCATGGAGAACGTTTTGACTTAATGATTCGCGAAGAGCGTGATTGTTTGCAACGGCAAGGATTTCGTCGGCGAGTTTCTGATGATCCCAAAAATCGTAAGTGAGGGCCGACCAGATGACTTCGGATACTCCAGATTGTTTGGTAAGAATTAAGCAATCGCCATGGTGGGCGGCTTCAAGTGCGGTGAGTCCGAAAGGTTCCGAAACGGAACTCATGACGAAGATGTCGGAAATAGAATAAATGTCGCGGAGCTTTTTGCCACGAATGAAGCCAGTGAAAATAACATTCTTCGCAATACCGAGCTTTGCGGCGAGCTCGATAAGCTCATTTCTTTCTTCACCATCACCTGCGAAAACGAAGATGAGTTTGGGATTCTTGGAGATGGCGAGTGCGGCAGCCTCCATGAGGTGATGCAACCCTTTTTGGATGGTGAAACGGCCGACGGTGGAAATAATGGTGCAACCACGTCGTTTTTGTCCGAGAAGGAACTGATATGAATGATCTGGGAAGTGATAGTCGGAATGTTCGTAGTTTTCGTCGAGAGAATTATAAATAACATCAATTTTACTAAGCGGGATGTGATATTTCTCATGGATGATGCGTTTGGTGGCTTCAGATACGGCGATGATTTTGTCGGCGAGCATAAGACCCTCGTATTCAATTTCGTGAATGAGAGGATTTCCTTCGTGCATGCCGGCGCGGTCGTATTCGGTGGCGTGGACATGAGCAACAAGAGGAATGCCGTAATTTTTCTTGGCAAGAATGCCTGCTTCGTAAGTGAGCCAGTCGTGAGCGTGGACAAGATTTGGCTTATAATCCATGAGATATTTGTTAACAAATTCGCAGTAGGATTTCTGGACATCGCGGATGGAAATTAAATCATGTTGATGGGTGGGGATGATTTTTTCAAGTAGCTTCATGGATTCGTAAGCTCCACCGCCGTAACGGTAGATGGGATCTAAGTGCGTGGCGGAAAGAACGTGCATAAACTTAATGTCGGGATGTTCGGCTTCGTAAGGAACGACGAAATCAATGTCAGCACCTTGACGTGAAAGCGCGCGTGCCATATTGAGGCAGGCAACACCGAGTCCGCCACTATTGTGCGGTGGAAGTTCCCAACCTAGCATGAGTATTTTCATCATTTTTTATTTTAGCATAATTTCTATGTTTTGTGTGGTTTTTGTGATAAAATGGAAGAATAACTTATTTAGTGAGGTACTAAATGCAAGGTTAAATAAAAAGGGGCGTAGTACAACGGTTAGTATAGCGGTCTCCAAAACCGTAGATATGGGTTCAATTCCTGTCGCCCCTGCCATCAAGGCTCGTTCAACGTGGCCTTTTTTGAATGATTGAAATTAGTTTGAATATAATAAAAACGATTAAATTAACGATGACGATAGTAGCGCCAGTAGGCGTTGCATAGAGGTATGATGTGATTAAGCCAACAGTAAAAGTAATTAGGGAAATAATGACACTCGATATTACGACGGAGCGGAAATTTTTGAAACATTGAACGGACGACAGAGTGGGGAAAATTATGAGGCTAGAAATAAGTAGAGCTCCCATTAACCGCATGCCAAGTACTACAATTACAGAACAAAGTATTGCGAAAATAATATTGTATAGTTCGGTATTGATGCCGATGGACTTGGCGAATTTAGAGTCAAAGGTGATGGCAAAAATTTTGTTATAAGAAAACACATATAACAAAACCATGAGAATTGATAAAATAATGCTAACTATGGTGTCTGTATCGCCTATGGAAAGGATGCTGCCGAAAAGATAATTATTGATATCCACATTGACACCTTTAGTAATAGAAATGACAAAAGTGCCAATAGCAAGAGCACTGGTTGAGACGAGGGCGATGGCGGCATCGCCGTGTAATTTGCTATTGTTGTTTAGTTTGATGATAAAAAATGAAGCGATGATGACTATGGGTAGAGCGAATTCCAATGGGGCGAGCCCGAGGACCGTGGCGATGGCGAAAGCGCCAAAACCAACATGCGATAAGCCATCGCCAATCATGGAGTTGCGGCGAAGGACTAGCGGTGTACCGATGAGTGCGGCACATAGGGCAATAAGTAATCCGACTATGAATGCACGAAGCATGAATGAATAAGAGAACATTTCCAGTAGGCTATTCATGATGCACCTTTCTGATAAAATCTTTGGTAGGTCCGAAGAAGAAATCGCCTTGACGCAGGGATAAGATTTTATTGCCGATAAGATTATCGTGATCTAGGTCGTGAGTAATCATTATGACGGTGATGTCAGAAGTTCGATGCAAATTGACGACAGTTTGGTAGAGTTCTCGTTTGGACTTACTGTCAAGATTATTGGAAGGTTCATCTAGAATTAATAATTTAGAAGTTGCGCAGAGACTTCTGGCAAGGAGGACTTTTTGACGTTGGCCACCGGATAAATCACAAAATGGGCGATCTTTGAGCGATTCAATTTTTAAGGTTTTGAGGCTATCGAATGCCAGCCGTTTTGATTTTTGATTGTAAAAGAAACGGTGCCCGCTTTGATTTAGCGTGCCTGACAAGACAATTTCGTAAACTGAGGCAGGGAAAGATGGGTCAACATCGGTTTCTTGTGGCATGTAGCCGATGAAGTTTTTTTTGAGATTATGGTAAACAACTTTGCCTTTCAGCGGTTTTAAAAGTCCGAGGATGCCTTTGATTAACGTGGATTTGCCGGATCCGTTGGGTCCGACAATGCAAATAAAATCATGCTTTTCGATAGTTAGATTGATGTCGGAGAGAACTGGGCGTCCATTGTAGCCGAGAGATAAATGCTGAAGTTCGATGAGTGGTGTGATATTCATAAGGATAGCGCTTCTTTTAATGCATCATAGTTACGATTCATAATATCGTAGTAGGTAATACCGTTGTTGAAGTCGGTTTGCGAGACATTATGTGCAGAATGAAGTTCTAGAACTTTGGCGTTTGTTTCTGTGGCAATAGCGTCGGTGATTTTGCCGCTAGAAAGTTCGGTACGAAAAACGACCGGAATGTGGTTTGATTTGATTTTATCTATAAGAAAAGCGATAGTTTTGGCGCTGGCTTCAGTTTGTTCCGAACAACCGGGAAAAGCGGCAAAATAATCAAGATTGTAGGCGTCCACGAAATAACGGAAGGGAAAACGATCGCCGAAGATAATAGTATGTTGATCTGTGGATTCAACGAGCGATTTGAACTTTTCGTCTAGTGCATTGAGGTTTGATATATATTCGGTGGCGTTTTTCTGGTAAAGATCGGAATTGATTTGATCATGAGAAATGATTTCGTTTTTTAATTTGTTGATAATAGTGATAGTATTTGTGATACTAGTCCAGACGTGTTCGTCGTATTCTGGTTCGGAGATAGTAGATACATCATTATCTTCGTCTTCTTCGTTTGATTCCATGCCTTCTATTAAACTTTCTTCAACCGTGGGGACTAAATCTATGAGTTTGATGATACAGGTTTTATCTGGGTTGATGAGACTTAGTATATTGTTAGCCCAACTGTCAGAATCGCCACCGACGTAAATGAAAATATCGCTGTTTAGGATAGTTTTAATATCTTGAGGAGTAGGTTCAAAACTGTGCAGGTCGGTACCAGGAGGTAATAACATTTTGACTTCGGTGTTTTTGCTGTTTGCGGTGATAGCACGAGCAAAATCGTAGCCAGGGAAGCTGGTGGAAACGATGGTGAGCTTATCGCTTGCGTTGTTGTGTGGGTTCAGTATTATAATTAATAATAAAGTAACAACGACTAGGATGATAGAAATAATAGTGATAAAAGTTTTGGTGATTTTTGACATAGTGTACTTTCTTGTTATATTATATCGCGAATATTGTGATTACGAAAGTGTACATGGCTACGATTAAAAGAGTAGATGATTTGACATATTAATTTAATTATGATATGATGATTGCAATAGATGGCTAGTAACAAACGAAGATCTAGGTTTAAAATTAATTTTACGTTGGGCCTTAGTTTGGTGATTTGTTTTGCCGTACTTGTTGCGATGTTGCTTTCTACGACGATTTTAGAAAGAGGTTTAGAAGATAAGACTGGCTTTGCGTTCGAGTCATACTGTGCAAAGATGGACAAGGACGCACCAGAAATAACTCTAAATGGTGAGGCGGTGCAATTTATAAGGATTGGCGAAAAATATAACGAACAAGGTGCTGTTGCGGTTGATGATTGCGATGCGGTGGAGATTGCGATTGACGGGGCAGTTAATGATACCGCTATTGGTGTATATGATATAGTGTATACCGCCGTGGATTTATCCGGTAATAAGGCGGAAATGCGGCGAATTGTATATGTGGCGCCGGATTATCACGGTACAGTTTATCTAACATTCGATGACGGCCCGGGGCCATATACGGCGGAATTATTGGATGTGCTGGCTAAATATGGCGTAAAAGCAACGTTTTTCGTGACTGGCGCCGGAAATGATGAGCTGATTGCTAGAGAATATAATGAAGGCCATGCTGTAGGACTACATACATTTTCACATGATTACTCTTATGTGTATCGTGGAGTAGATGAGTTTTTTGAAGATTTAAATCGTGTGCAGGAGCGAGTTAAAAACATCACTGGACACACTTCATATTTAATGAGGTTTCCTGGTGGGAGCTCTAATACAGTGAGCGCAAGGTATGACAGAAGAGCACATATTATGTCGCAACTAGTTGGTGAGGTGGAAGCGCGCGGATTTACGTATTTTGATTGGAATGTAACTTCTGGTGATGCTGGTGAAACAACTGATACTAGCGAGATAATTTCAAATGTGACAGATGGGCTTGTAGAATATGGTTATTCTGTAGTTTTGCAACACGATATAAAAGATTATTCTGTGGCGGCGGTGGAAGAGATAATTAAATATGGTTTAGCAAATGGTTATGTTTTCGAAAAGTTGAGTGCGGATTCCTTTACGGCGCATCACGGAATAAATAATTAAAATTATTATTTGTCCGTAAAATATGATACAATGGGATTATTATGGAAGGTAAGAAATCAAAATCACGCGCACTGTTGATTTTCGGAGCGCCTTGTAGTGGCAAAACTACTTTTGCGGCGAAATTTGCTGAAAGGTATGATTTGGCATTTTATAATATCAACGAGATTATGGAACAATGTGATTTTTCGCGAGAGACGATGATGGAGGTTTTGCGATTAATTGCGAGAACTCATAAGAACTTAATTATAGAAGGTGGCGTTGATACGGAAGAAGAACGTCGTGAACTAAAAAATTTGTTTTATAGTGTTGGTTATGAACCATCTTTGTTCTGGGTACAGACTGACATTACGACGATTCGCAAGCGAATGAAGTTTCAATACAAGTCAGTGAGTAAGGCTCGTGAAATGTATGACAATGTGGTTTCTGGACTAGAAGCGCCGACGGAATCCGAGTATCCGATTATTCTTTCTGGTAAGCATACTTTTGAGACGCAAAGCAAGCATGCTCTTGCTGGACTTGCGGATGTTGATAAACGATAAGGAATTCGGTGAAGTAATCGTTCGCAAAAATACCCTAGCGCGTGGTGTGAAGTTTTCTATTTCTACTTCTGGGCGATTGCAGATGAGCGTGCCAAAATATACTTCTGAGTTTTTGGCGAAGCGATTTTTGAATTCTAGCCGCGAAGCAATCCGGGAGAAGTTGCCAGTGAAAAATCCGGAAGAGCAACGGGCGCGAGACTATCAGAAAAAAATATTGATGAAAAAAGCAAAAGAATATTTGCCATATCGTTTGGAATACTATGCAAAGTTGTATGGTTATTCGTATGATAAATGTCGATTGACGCATGCGAATACGAGATGGGGGAGTTGCTCATCGAATAAAACGATTTCTCTAAATATAGGCTTAATGCAAGTACCTGAGGCGTTGCGAGATTATGTGATTCTGCATGAACTGGCACATCTGAATCATATGGATCATTCAAAAGCATTCTGGGCGGAAGTGGGGATGCATGATAAGAATTATAAAATGCACGAAAAGAAATTAAAAATGTTTTCGCCTGGGGTTTAAATTATGATTGATGCTTTGATAACGCTTGTGCTATAATTGTATCAAAGGAGGAGTGTGGAACTAAAGAAATCCTTTGATTTGCGAGTGTTTTTCGGGAAGTTATGTGTTATTTTGATGGTCGCTTTTTTGGCGATTGGTTTTTTGCCAGCAGAAGCAGCGACGGAATATGAAATTCTCGGTAAGCTTGAAATACCTATAATTGGACTTACGACCGAAGTGGCAAAACTGGAATTGGATAATGGTGAGTTAAAGACACCAAAAGACATTGCGGGAGGTTTTTCCCAGCGCGAAAATAAAACATTGATAATTGGTCATGTAAGTACGGTGTTTGATGGGCTTGACGGTGTTTCAATTGGTGACTATATAATATATGGTGAAAAAGAATATGTCGTCGTAAAAAAGGAAATTATCCTAAAGGAAGAAATTAAAATGAGTAGAGTTTTAAAAAGTGAGGATGTTGATACTTTGGTGATAATGACTTGTGCTGGTGAGGACTTGGGCGATGGCGATGCGACGCATCGGCTTATGCTAACTGCGAAAGTTTTATAGCGAACCCACCTCCGGAGGCCATATACACGTCAATGGATTCATTGCGACCAACATGCTTTTCGGTGATTTTGTGACCAAATGGATTGTCGCGGTAATGAGCGTCGTCCGAATCGGTGTAGATTTCGGCTTTATAAACACCGCTGTCTAGGAAATTGAGGCTGATGTGAACACGGCGGGAAACTTCATCGGTAACGCCTGCGACGTACCATTCTTTTTTGTTGCGAGCTTCACGAGCGACAACGTAATATTCACCGATTTCACCGGCCAATGGTATGGTCTTTTCAAAATTAGTGGGAACATTGCGGATGAATTTGAAAAGATCAGGAAAACGGTCTTCATAAATGAATGGGCGGTCGGCAGCCATAGCCATGCCGGAATAAATTGTAATAAAATAAGCGATTTGGCGAGTGATGGTGGTAGAGATGCGTTTAACACTGTTCATAATGTCAAGGATGCCATTGGTGTAGTCCATGCCGCCAGCAAGAAGTCTAGTATAAGGTAAATAGCAGGCGTGAGAGGGGGTAATGGCGCCGCCTTCATATTCCTGACCACGAGCGCCTTCGCGGGAAAGTAAGTTTGGCCAAGTGCGCTCGATGCCGGTACCTTTGATTGGCTCATGAATATCAAGGCAAATATGATATTTGGCAGCTAACTCGACCGTTTTCTGGTAATGCTTGACGCCGAGCTGAGAATGATGGTATTCTTTGCGTCCGTTGATTTGGATTTGGCTACCAGCATAACCAGTTTTGACATAGTGGATACCGTTGTCAGCGTAATATTTGTAAGCGGCTTCTAACTGTTTTTCGTAGTTATCAATGAAGCCGACGGTTTCGTGATGACCGACGAGCTCTATTTTATGCTCTTTGGCATAATTTGCGACTTCCGGTAGATTGAAATCTGGAGTGGGTTTCGTGAAGCTGTTATTGATGCCATTTTTGAGCCAGTCGCCTTCCCATCCATCATTCCAGCCTTCGATAAGTAAGCCGGAAATACCGAGGCGAACGGCAGCATCGATGTACTCTTTGGCGTGTGCAGTAGTAGCACCGTGGCGTTCACCTGGTGCCCAAGTCCATTCACCAACGTACATGGCCCACCAAATGCCAATGAATTTCAAAGTATGCACCCAAGAAAAATCTTGACGTGGTGCCTCATTGAGACAGAACATGGTACGGTTGGTGGTGAGTTCGATGGCGGAATCCGCAATCATGATTAGTCTCCATGGTGTGTCGAAAGGTAAGTCTAGGTGGGCTTTGGTACCGTCGGAAAGTGGAGTGATGTCGGCTTTTAGTTTGTCTTGCTGGTCTAGTTTAATAGTCATGGAACCATAATTGTAGAGGGCGGCTTCGTGAATGGAGATGTAATAGCCATTGGGCGTTTTGATAGTGAGTGGAGTATGAACAGATTTACGCAAATCGTAGACGGAAGATTTTTCGTAATTGTATTCGTAACGGTCTGGTTGGTAGGCGGGGATTTTCCAGGCGGTAGAATTGAGATTGACGTTGAATTCGGTCAATTCGTCGGCAATAGCGATGCGTTGGAATTTGGGCTGAGCTGGTATTTCGTAGCGAAAGGCAACTGCATTATCGTAAACACGAAATCTTAGCGTGATAATCCGGTGTGAGTCTCGTGTTTCGGTGAGATAAAATGCAACTTCACGATATTTGTCGTCAATGAAGTGATCTTCGCCCCAAGGAAGTTCAATTTGCTCGTCACTACGTTTGGTGTTTTGACGGATAAGTTTAAGGCCAATGCCAAGGGGATTTTCGCCACAAATGTTAAAACCTAATTTGGATATTTCAATGAGTGGTTTGTTGTCGCGCATTACTTTGTAGTAAATTTGACCGTTCCGTAAAATAAAATGACATACGTTGCGACCGTCTGGAGATTCTATTTGTTTCTCAACGTCGCCACCTTTAAAACCAAACCAGTTGAGCCATTTAAACATAAACTTATTATATCACAAGTTTGGTATGTTATAATTATGGTATGAGAAAAACACATTTGGCGAGGAATTTGATTATCGGATTACTGTGTTTTGTCGTATTGTTTGTTGGGGTATTTTTTGGCGTGCAGTTTGTGACTAAAACTGGTGTATTTCGTGTGCCGGGTGTAGTGCGATATGATGAGAACTTAAACGATGCAGAATTAGGAATGCTCGGCGCAATTTTTAATGAGGATGTGGATTTAGATAAAGATGTAATGATTTCAGTAAGAAATGAACTAAAAATGCCAGAACTTGGCGAGGGGGAATTTCTATATGATATATATGTGCCGGTAACGGATTTTTATAGTACGGAGAGTAATGTTGAAGTTGAGCGTGCGGACGAAATGTTTATAAATTGCAATTGTGGTTGGGAACTGATTGAACTGAATGATTTGGATTTTACAAAGAAGCTGCTTAAAATAAATGGTGATTATTATTTGGATAATTTTAGCTCTGGGGCAGTGTTTCGAATTATAAAATTTGAGTCCGACTTATATGAAAAGGAAATCAAACCTTTGATAATTGATGTGTTGGGAAACAAAGATTTTCCGACTCAAGACGAAGTGCTGACTTTGGCGCAGACTGGAGTGACGGCACTGAGTCGTGGAATGAATAAAAAGCTATATCAAGTGGGTGATGCGACGTATTTTGCGGAAAAGATAAAAGATTTTCTATCGTCGTTTGATTTGACGCATACTTCCAATGAATCTTCATTTACGGATTTTGCATCGGCGGAAAATATATGTTCGGACAAAAGGTTTATTAACACATTGACGTCGATTGGTTTGGATATTGTGGAGCTAACCGGCAACCATAATCAGGATTGCGGTGCTTTAGCAGCGGCGGAGACGATAGATTTGTATCGCGAGAATGGAATAAAAATTGTGGGCGGTGGTAAGACGGCGGACGAGGCAGCAGTGCCACTGGAGATTTCCGAAAAAGGAAATAATGTGACGATGTTGGCATTTAATGAGTCTACTGGTGGAGCGACTTATGGCGATACGCCCGGGGCAAATCAGTATTATGAGGAAGTAGCAAAAGCACAAATTGGGGAAGCGAAAGCACGGGGAGATTTGGTGATTGTGGATGTACAATACTATGAATGCAATGCCTACGCTTCGGAATATGAGGATCCGATTTGCGATGCAGCGGATTCGGCGGCGGGTGATCAAGTGGGGCTATTCCGTGAGCTAATTGATATGGGTGCGGATGTGGTAGTGGGAACGAGTGCGCATCAACCACAAACATTTGAACTATATGGCAATGGTGTGATTTATTATGGGCTAGGAAATTTGTTCTTTGACCAAGTATGGTGGCCAGGAACGACGAGGAGCCTGATACTAGTGCATCATATTTATAAGGATAAACTGTTACAGACGGAAATTGTGCCGACGGTGTATGATGGCGATATGCAAACAAGACTATTGGATGAGGAAACAACAGAATGGTTTCTAGAAAGACTGATGAACGTAAGGCCGTAAGAATTGATGGCATCAAAACCGCCAGCGGGCCGGAGAGACCACGAAAAAAGTTTCCGTGGTCTGTAATAGGACTTACATTTGCAACGACGCTCGTGATGGTGGTTTTTGTGTGGATGATCGGAACCAGTTTAGTTGTCAAACAAGAAGATAGTGTTGAACTGGTGGGGGAATGTCCTGTGCTTGGTGGTGAGGTCGTGAACAGTCGTGAATGTTTAGATGGTGGCGCGGTAAAAAAGATGGATTTTCAGGATACAGTAAATAACTGGGTGAATTCTGTGGGTGGGAAGAAAGGTGTAATTATCTACGATTTGATGAGGGGAGAAGTAGCAGGGGAGTACGACGCGGATGAAAAATTTGCAACAGCATCACTTTATAAATTGTTCGTGGTTTATGCTGGATATATGAAAGTGGTCAATGGTGAATGGGAGATGGATGATGCGGTGAATGGAACTGCATATAATGTAGGACAGTGTCTTGACCTTGCAATTAGGGAGTCTCATTCGGAATGTGCGGAGGCTTTGTGGGGGATGATTGGTAGAGACGCGCTGGATAAGATTGTGCAGGATGAATGGGATTTGCCTAATGTGGAAGTGGGGTCGTTAATGGCGACGCCTAGGGAAATTATGCAAATAATGCTTAAGTTTTATCAACGTGAAAATTTTACGGAAAATATTGCACTTAAAATGCTAGATTCATTCCTCAACCAACCAATTACGACTTATAATTGGCGACAAGGATTGCCAAGTGGATTTTCGGATACGGTGAACGTATACAATAAGGTGGGTTGGGAATACAGTCCAGATGTGCACGGGTGGCTTATCTACGATGACGCAGCCGTGGTAGATTTTCTGGATGCAGACCGTACTTTTGTGGTAGTGGTGATGACAAATGGGGTAGATTTTAACGACGTGGCCCGTTTTGCTGGAGATTTTGAGCAGAGTTTCCGACAACAGTTGTGATGCTGGAAACTGTAAAGGTTTGATATTTTTCGCCGTTTAAATAAATGGTATAGGTTTCACCTTGTCTGAAATCAGGTGTGCCGATTGATATATGATTAAACGCTTTAGCGGAAGTGTGTTCAATAATGGTATTGTCTGAAGAATCTTTAATGGTAACTGTGGTTTTAGCTGGTTCAGCGCTTGTGAAGTAAATACTGGCGTTATTGATGGTGGAACTACTGCCTAAAGTTTCAGCCATACCGCTTGTGCCGACGGCGATGACGGTGCCGCCACTGATTGAGATGTTGATACCGGCGTCAAGCGCACCATTGCCATTATTGGTGGGACCATCTACTACGACATAACCGCCATTAAAATAAACATAACCATTACTATCAATGCCGTCGCCAGCCGAATTGACATAAACAGAGCCACCGTTGATATTAATTGTGCAATTTTCGGCAACGTCAAAGACGCCTGGACGAGTATTGGCTGACGAGTCGGCACCACCGCCTGCATTAATACCGTCATCATTCGCAATGATGGAAATGTCGCCACCGTTAATAGTAATCACTTGAGCTTCTAGACCTTCGTAACTTTTGGTGATGTTGATCGTGCCATCTTGAATGAGGAGCATATTATAAGCATGAATTCCGTCATCGCCGGCAGCGATATTGATGTTGCCTTTTTCGATAAGGACGAAGCCTTTGCCTTGAGTAGTTTCGTTGGTGGATCTGATGCCGTCAGATTTAGCTGTGATGTCGAACTTTCCATCAACGATATAAACGGAATCTTTGCCGCGAATACCATCATCTACGGCGGTGATATTGTACGAGCCAGAGTTGAATT
This sequence comes from Candidatus Nanosyncoccus sp., assembly GCA_045603965.1. GTDB lineage: Bacteria > Patescibacteriota > Saccharimonadia > Saccharimonadales > Saccharimonadaceae > Nanosyncoccus. Next base: position 23,409 of record JAZUND010000001.1, read on the forward strand.
TCAAATCATCTTTACTGACGATACCGTCTTGAAAATTTGCAGTGAGGTTAAGTGTACCATCGCCTTCAAAGGTAAGATCGCCTTTGCTGTAGATTGCTGCGGTGACATCCTCGTCGTAATCGGCGCTGTAAGTTTTGCTGTCGCTTAAAGTATTGTTACCGACGAGTTCAATGACGAGATCGTCTGCTTCGTAGCAAGCAATGGCGGGACCATTTTCATTGGCAATAGTGACGTTGTCTAGAATTAGTTTGACGACGCCATTTGGGACTTTAACGATGATGTTGCCGTTTGTGAGACTCCCAGTAATGTGGTAGGTGCCGGACTGTGCTATTGTTAATGATTCGGTTAGTTCTATATCATAAGTGGAATAGCGATTCCAGTTTATTTTGAGGTCACCGTCATCGGTATGGATGGTGCCTGGAATTTGAGATTGATTAGAGGATGGCTGATTATTGTTAATGATAACTGCGACGGTGAGGACGATAACGAGTGCTAGACCGGACAAAATATACCAGATTGTGTAGTTATGTTTTTTTTCAAGAGCAAAATTATCTTCCATTAGACCTCCTCTTCGCAACACGGTTCGGAGAGTAAGACTTTAAGATTCATATTTTTGACGCGGATTTCGTCAAGCATGGCTTTTTCCTTAACGCCATTTTTTAACCTTATGTCGTAGGTAAGCTTATAAAGACTACCCATGTTGATGGTTTTGGTACGGACAAGTTTATGGCGTGAAGTGTACTTTTTGAAAATGTCGTCAAAGACTTCGTCATAATCCATATCTTCTGGAATTACAATTTTAAGAACGCGTTCGTGGCTGTCTGGCTCTAGGAAATGTGTATAGGTGAAGATGACGATAGCGATAACGGCAATTACAGTCATGATGGCGCCAAAGAGAATATGTCCCATACCACAGGCAAGGCCAATCATCATGGCGAAGAATACGGCGAGTAAATCTTTAGCATGGCCTTGCAGAGAGCGGAAGCGGATGAGTGAAAAAGCACCGAGAATAGCAATAGATGTGCCGAGATTACCATTGATCATTATCATGACTGCCATGACCAGAAGGGGTAGGGTGGCAAGTGTGACCAGGAAACCTTTAGTAGTTTGTGAAGTTTTCATGTGAGTGATGGCTAGAATGATGCCGAGTACTAAGGCAACGCCGGCGGCGAGCAAAGTGGTTGATATTTCTAGGCCAGTAGCGGTTGTGTTAAAAATGGTATTGAACATTATTTCTCCTTTCGTATGCGTTCGTATATTTTACCAATTTTGCTAAATTGTTGAGGATAAATCTTTTCGGCGGACAATGTGTGGACAAGCCAGAGCGGTAAAGCATTTTGGGCTTTGAGTTCCATGATGATATCGTAATCGGTATGATTGAAATAATTTTTATCGCGACTTAACGCTTTGAACTTTAAATTTGTAGTGCGATATTTTAAATGTTCGTCAAAGGTAATGCGGAGACCGTGGTCGTTTACGTAACTTTCGCGGTCGTAGCGGACGAGAATTTTAGGTTTGAGGTGGAAATGTTCTACGAAATAATCAATTTCTTTAGCGATTTGAATATCGTTGTCGGTTTCGGTATGCTTGGTAGCAAGAGTTTCGGCGGTGGCTCTACGCTTGACGAATTGATCGTAATCGCGGTGAGTAATAAGGATACGACGTTTGTAGCCTAGATTGTTATCTCTATCAGCATCAGCGGAGTCTAGAATCTTTGCGCGATAAGCACGGCGGAGAACTTTAGTTTTGATTTCTAAGAAAACTTTGTCGTAGCCTTCGTATGAACGGGCGCGGAGTTTTTCTTTGAAAATTGGACGGTCAATGGACTGGATGATGAGGTCATAGCTGTCGTTGTCAAAATAGATGTTATAAATGCTGGATTTGTAATAACCATCTTGTTCCATATGTTTATCGATAGTGGAAAGTAGGATAGACTTCTGTGTTTCTGTAATGAGATATTTTTTCTCAACGCGGTTAAAGATTTTTTCGTTATCCATAGCTATATTGTAATATAAAAAACTTAAAATTGGCTTGAAATTAGATGGTCAGAGTGAAGGTAGTCTTTTTATCGTGCGAGGTGGCGACTAGTTGCCAGTGATTGCGATCGGCGAGAGATTTGGCAATAGACAGTCCGAGACCGACACCATCGGAAGATTTGTCTACTTGATAGAAACGATCAAAGATGTGCGGCAAATCTTTTGCCTTAATTGTGGCGCCGTCATTTGAGACGATTAGTGTGTGTTCTGTGAGCGTAATAGTGATTGTGCGGTCGGAATATTTGACAGCGTTATCAAGTAGAATATTGAAGAGTTGAATGAAATCGGCGGAATTAATTTTGGTGGTAACGTCAGAAAGGTTAGTGGTGAGTTTGATTTTAGTTTTAGCAAGACGTGGTTCTAAGGATTTTAGTTCCTTCTGAACAATGGCTTTTAGATTTGTTTCTGCGACGCTTGTGGTGGTAGCGAGATCGGTACGAGCTAAAGTTAGTAATTCATTATTTAATGCAGTAAGTTTGGCTGTTTCATGTTCTATATTGGTAATCCATTTATTGTTGTGAAGATCGGCAGCTTCCAAGTTAGCGGCAATAGCGGCAAGGGGAGTTTTGATTTCGTGGGATGCGTTGGCGATAAAAATTTTTTGTGAATTATAAGCACTTTGAACTGGTTTGATTGCTTCTTCGGCGAGATAGTACGATACGACGGCTACGGCAATCTCGATAACTACACCGGAGACAATAAGCATAATAAGTAGTTCGTTCGCGGCGGTCTTTTTCTCGTTTCTAATGGTGAGCTCGATGAAATTCTCTACATCATCAGAATAAAAAGTGAAGCTATCATTTGGCATAGGTGGGCGATTGTTGGCAGAATTGGTATATATAATATATATAGTAGAAAAAACAGTAACTAAAATAGCGGTGGTGATGCCGACGTTGATAAGAATGAGTTTATTGCGTAGTTTTTTAAACATATACCAATTTGTATCCTAGACCACGAACGGTTTTGATTTCAGTGTGAGAGTTTAGTGATTTGAGCTTTTTTCTAAGATAGGAAATGTAGACTTCAACATAGTTTTCTTCATATTCGGCTTCGGCGCCCCAGACGTGAGCAAGAATTTGTGATTTATTTATTGTGTTGTCTGGTGTTTTCATGAGCATAGTCATGATTTCGGCTTCTTTGTCGGTGAGTGGGATTTGGTTGAGAGTGCGGTTGGTGACATTAAGCTCTAGATCGTGGAAAGTAAGGATTTTTTGCTCAGCGAGAGCTGGGCGGCGACAGACGGCATTGATACGAGCGATAAGTTCTGCGGTTTTGAAGGGCTTGGCTAAATAATCGTCAGCGCCTTGTTCCAGGCCTTTGATTTTGTCTTCTACTTCACCGAGTGCAGAAAGCATAATGACTGGTGTTTTGATATTGCGATTTCGGATAGCGGTGAGGATTTCTAGGCCACTTAATTTTGGCAACATAATATCCAGAACGATACAATCATAATTTGGTTTTAGCGCTAGGTTTAATCCTTCTTCGCCATCGGCTGCCCAGTCAACTGATATTTTGTTTTTCTTAAGTAAATGATTGACAGCTTCGGCGAGGAATTTCTCATCTTCTACATAAAGTATTCTCATAGTTTTGATTATATTATATATGGATTAAAAATGGCTTAAAATGTGGGGGATAAAAATGTAAGAGTTTAAATTAAAAGTGGTTGTGCTATAATGAGATTATGTTTTTATTGGTGTGTTTTGTTGGCGGGGTTTATCATGGGCGATGATGCCAAGATGCGGCGTGAACAGCTTATTTGTGAGCTTCTTGCTGAATTAGGCAAGCCAGAACCGAATTATACAATGCTGAAGATGTTGCGGGCGGAAATAATGCAGATTCCGCTTTCTGATGTTTCAGGCAATACTGTTGAGGTCGGTGATAATAGTGTTTTAGCTGAACAAGTAGAGCCCGCCGTGCCTATACAGGCATCCGCACCGATGCAAACGACTCAAAGTGAGCAACTAGCTACATCGATAAAGTTGAATGAACCAGTGCAAGTTGCTGCACCAATTGTTTCTGACAGTAATGGCGTGGCGGTGAATACTGGATTTAGGGGAATTTTTGACGGGCTTTCTCTTGGTTTGTATATGGGCAGTCTTTTGATTTTAGCTGGGATTGGCGGATTGGTTGCGTCTGGTGCTGGATTGACTGCATTGCCACTACTCATTATTATGACTTTGTTATTCTATGTCGGTGGTATGATGATGAGAAAGAGTCAACGACTCAAAATGGCAAGCTATACTTTTGTAGGGACTGGAATGGCGATGGTGCCATTTATTGGTGTACTAGTTCATAACGTATGTGGAGGAGACCCTAATTTAATATGGTTGCTGACTAGTATTGTGGCGATTCCTATTTATGCTGGTGCGACTTATGTAATGAAAAGTGAAATACTTTCTTATTTTATGATAGCTGGGGTTGCCTCTTTGGCTAGTTCTATGGCTTCAATTTTTAGCGCGGCGATTTCGTGGTGTTTTATTGCGGTGATTCTAGTAGGTGTGCTGTGTGATTTCCTTAGTATAACTGGCGTAACAAAGCGTTTTAAAATAATAAGTAGATCTATTAGACGTGCGGGGAAGTGGTTGGCACTCGCGACACTTATTGCAAGCACATTGGCATCACGATACATTGGTCTACCTGAATATGCAGCCATGCTATCAATTGTGATGGTGCAGTTAATAATTGATGTATGCAAAGAGAAAGATTTGTTATCAGAAAATCTTCTGCGTGCGGTATTGATTATATGGGCGATAGTGCTAGCGAATACATTTAGTAACTCTTTACTTGTTGTGAGTATTAGTATGTCTGGTATTGTATTGGCTGAAATGTGTTATAGCGTATTGCGCGTATTGATTCAGAAGAAGCGATCTATTGAACGTGACCAGACTGAAACTATTTGGTCTATAGTTTTGATGATTTTAGGCGTGGTGGCTGGTTGTTTGATTGGCGCTGAGTCAGGAAAGAACGCAATATGGGCGGGTGCTGGCGTGGCTTTACTTGTAGATACTGCGATTGCGATTTTTGCCATGAAGCGTCTTGGCGGCAAGGTGTGGTACGTGGTGCTTGATTTAATTTGGCTGTTTTTGCCAATTGCAATCATTGAAGCAAATACTGGTGTAATTAATTCGGTGTTTAATTTAGTACTGTGGCTATGCTTGCTGCTATACTTGATTGAATTGGTGGTCGTAGAGGTGTTGACTTGGAAATTGGAGGATGTGGTCGCGAATCGCTTGGTGGCGTGTGGTGCTGGTTTATTTGCGACTGCGGCATGTAGTATAGCGCTTCTTAATGGTAGGTTTGGGGTTGGTGGATACTCGGTCGTTTCGTTGATCATGGCCATTGTGGCTATTTGTGTGGCTACGAGAGGTATTTTGAAAAAACAAAAGTTGTTGCAGGAGCTAGCGATTTATTTATTAACCGCTGCAATAGGTTTGTTGATACTCAGATTTAATACCGTGCTTACGCCTGAAATTGCGAATGCGATGATTGCACACGTGATATTTGCTGGTTTTCTAAGTACTAGCCTAATTGTCGATGAGCCAGAAAATCGCGTACGTTTAGCAATAGGCAACGGAATTTTATTGATCATGCTGGGAAGTGGCGCGTTAATTTATACGGCTTTTACTATGGTTCTGTTTCTAGTTGAAGCTGTCGCTACGTTGATATATGGATTGATATTTCAGTATAAAACAATTTGGGTTATGGGGATGGTTGGAATTGTGGCGGCAGTATTTTGGTTTACAAAAGATTTGCCGTATGTTTGGACTGTCCTGCTTGGTTTGACTGTAATTGCGGTGGTTGTAATAACATTGATTAGAAGACAGAAATAATCTAGTGTTTAAAAGTAAAATGTTTGTGTTATAATAAGAATATGCTAGAGCTTCGGGGAGTTACGAAAGTCTACAATGCTGGTGGGCTGAAACATAAGGCGCTTGATAATGTGTCGATTAATTTTCGACCATCGGAGTTTGTGGCGATACTTGGGCCATCTGGTTCTGGTAAAACGACTTTGCTGAATATCGTTGGCGGACTTGATCATTATACTTCTGGTGATTTGAAAATTAATGAAATCAGC
>JAZUND010000002.1:0-10185 GCA_045603965.1 Candidatus Nanosyncoccus sp.
CGGCATTTGGTGAGGGTTCTACGTTCTATGTATCTTTGCCTAGGCTAACTAGTGCAGAATACGAGAGGCTCATGGCTATAGCTCAGAATGTTAAAGCTATGACTATGCCAGCACCGACCAACGCAATTCCTACTCAAGGTGCGACGCAGGCTATGCCAACCATTTCGTATCAAGCTCCTCAGTCGCAACCAACCCAAGTAGCTCAACCGGCGGCTCTGCAACCAGCTCCGGTAGCTCCTCAGCCCGCTATTCCGACTCAACCAGTCGCCACGGCAACTCCAGCTCCCCAACCAGTAGCTCTGCAACCCACCCCACCACCAGCACCACCAGTTCAACCTTCCCCACCGGCTCCGCAACCATCCCCAAGCAATACTAATAACGTTAATAACCTAAATGGAGGAACACAATGACTAAAATAATGGTAGTAGAAGACGATTCAGCGCTTCGTGAAATATACAGTATTCGTATTACTGCAGAGGGCTATAATGTAGTTTCGGCAGGTGACGGCGAAGAGGCACTCGCCATGGCTGTCCGCGAAAAGCCAGATCTAATCCTTTCTGACGTAATGATGCCAAAGATTTCTGGTTTTGATATGTTGGATATTTTACGGACCACTCCTGAAACCGCTAATATTAAGGTTATCATGATGACGGCGCTTTCTGGTGACGACCAACGTCAGCGCGGCGAGCGTTTGGGCGCTGACCGTTACTTGGTCAAATCTCAAGTCGGTATTGAAGATGTCGTAAACGCAATTCATGACATTCTTGGAGATCGTCAATCCGCCACTCCCGTCGCTGCACCAGCCACGACTCCGCAGCCCACTGATGCTGCGCAACCAACACCAGCTCCACAACCAGCCGCCAGTACTGCTTACACCATCCCACCTGCCGCACCTGTCGCTTCCGCTGTGCCAGTGGCACCGGCTCCACAGCCAGCTCCAGTCGCTCCGCAACCTGCCCCAGCCCCACAGCCAGTTCCAACTCAGCCAGTCATGCCTGCAGCTCCGACTCCTCAACCAACCGCTCAACCGACCAATTATGGACAACCAACCAATCCGGCTCAATAAGTTTCTAGCCGAACGTCTTGGCTTTTCTCGTCGCGAAGCGGATAACGCAATCGTGGATGGCAAAGTCACAATAGATGATAAAGTGGCAGTACTGGGCGCTCGCATTGGCAAATTTAGTAAAGTGTGCTATAATAAAAAGATAGTTCCGTTTAATGCGGATTATCTTTACTTAGCTTTCAATAAACCGGTGGGCTATGTCTGTTCGCGTCGTGCCCAAGGGTCAGCCCCGACTCTTTACGAACTCTTACCGCCTGAATATCAGAAATTAAAGACCGTCGGTCGCCTTGATAAAGACAGCTCCGGTCTAATTTTGCTCACTAATGACGGCGATTTCGCCTTTCAGATGACGCATCCCAAGTTTCGCAAAGAAAAAAACTACGAGGTTCAACTCGACCGTCCCCTAGAGCCGCTTCATCAGCAGATGATTTCGGATTACGGCGTCTTACTTGACGACGGCCCCAGTAAGTTTACTGTGGCTAGAGATGAAAAGGAGGTGGACGATTTGAGGGCATTCGCGACAGCGGGCGCGAGCGAGGAAGCTCGAAAATCGCCCGCCTTGCCTTCATACCACGTTATCCTTTCTGAGGGTCGCAACCGTCAAATTCGTCGTACTTTTGCAGCCCTCGGCTATCGTGTGGTCAAGCTTCACCGTACTCAGTTCGGCAAATATCAGCTAAGTGGACTCGCACCTGGTAAATGTGCTATAATTAAACCATGAACACTATCCTTGGTCTAGATATCGGTACAGAATTCGTTAAAGCCATTCTAGGTAAAGTTGGCAAAAAAGGCAACATAGAAGTCTTAGGTGTCGGCAAGGCTAAACAACAAGAAGGCAGTATGCACGCCGGCGGCATCGCCGACATCCCAGCGGTTGTCTCAGCTTGTGAAAAGGCAATCTATGCCACCGAGCAGCAGGCCGGTATGCGCGCTGATACTACAGTAGTCGGTATTGCTGGCGAACTCGTCAAAGGTAACACTACCACCGTCCGCTACAGCCGCCCGAACCCCAACAAGCCAATCACCGAAGCAGAGATGAATGAAATCATTAAGAAAGTTCAAGAAAAATCTGGTGATGTGGCAAAGAAAACCATCGCTTTAGAAACAGGTAATGATAATGTGGAAGTACGCCTGATCAACTCCGCCATTGTTTCCTTAACCATTGACGGGTATAAAATTATGAACCCAGTTGGCTTTAAAGGTTCCGATGTTGTCATTCAATTCTATACGGCTTTTGCTCCCCTGATTCATGTTGCTGCCATTGAAAAAGTTTGCGCCGAGCTAAATCTAGATTTACTTACCGTAGCCGTGGAACCTTTTGCAGTTTGTCGTGCTTGTCTCGGCGATGACCTAGATTCAAATTATTCGAGCGTCGTAATGGATATTGGTGGTGGCACCACTGATGTTGCTGTGATTGACGATGGCGGGGTTGAAGGTACTAAAATGTTCTCCATCGGTGGACGTAGTTTTACGCGTCAAGTTGCTGAATCTTTAGGTGTGGATTTTGATACCGCGGAAGAATACAAACTGGCCTATGACAGTGGCGACTTGGATGACAGGCTCAAGTCTAAAATAGAAACCGCCCTTTCACATAGCCTAAGTGTATGGCTTTCTGGAGTAGTAGTTGCCCTGGAAGAATTCGAGGAAGTGGGCAGTTTACCACGTAACATTACGTTATGCGGTGGTGGCGCCAGTCTTTCCTTGATTCAGGAAACGCTTGCGATTTCTGACTGGTATGAGGACTTACCGTTTCCTCGACGCCCAATCATTCATCTAATTGAAATATCCGATTTACCGAACCTCACTTTAGGCGGCCATGAGCTTGATCATTCTTTTGCCACGGCAGTTGGTCTGCTTAGAGTCGGATATGACACCCTTATTGGCTCCCCAGAAGATAATAAACTCAGAGCCAAACTCGCGAAGCTCTTACAGAATTGACATTTTAGCTAAAGTGTGATATAATAAAAGTATCTGACAATTATAAGGGGGTTATATTATGATTATTTTAACAGATCTGTCAGACGTACTTATCGGTGGACTAAACGACGCGGCCAGGATTATCGGCGAAAAATACGGTGCCGGTACTAGCGCGAAATGTCTCAAACGTATCCAGGAAACTCAGGACGGATTCAATGCTGTCCTTCGTGGTCAGATGAAAGAAGCTGACTATTACCGCGTTTTCTTCGCAGGCTGTCATTTCTGTTTTGGCTACAATGACATGCGCCGCATCTTCTCAGAGGCTTTCAGCATCTCTGTCCCTGGCACTCTGAAACTGTATCAGCGCATCATTTCGCATCCTTCGTCTCTTGCTACGGACGCTTCGACGCAACTTGGTATGCCGGCCATCTTCATCGCATCCGATCATATCAGCGAGCGTATTCCAGAAATTAAGCGACTGCATCCGGAAATTTTCCGGGTGGTGACCGATGCTTTCTGGTCGTGTGAGTTCTACTCGCTAAAAAGCGATCCCGGCTTCTTTAATCGTTTGCTTTCGTGGTCGCTCGGCAATTTCGATCCGCAAGAGATTGTCTTTATTGATGACAATCCAAAAAACATTGCAGCGGCCGAACGCTCAGGTATCAAAGGCATCCGCTTTACGGATGCGGAGGTACTTGAAACAGAGCTTCGTGCTCTTGGGTTCAAGTTCGTTTCAGCCACCCCGTAACCTAAAAGGCGCTTTTAAAAGCGCCTTTTTCTATTCCAATATAGCCTTAATCCGTCGCACGCCCGCCGAAGATGATTCTTCCTTCACGATATGAAACTTACCGAGTACACCGGTGTGCTCCACATGTGGCCCGCCACACACCTCTCGCGAAACCGGATTGTCAAAATCACCAATCGTATAGACTTTCAATGTCTCTGGGTACTTATCCCAGAATTGCCCATGTGCTTTCAGGGTATCTCGCGCGTAAGTCTTCTCGTATTCGCCAAATACTACTGGTAAATCAGCAGAAATCCACTCATTTACTTGCTTTTCCACCGCCGCGATTTCTTCCGGCGTCATTTTATGGTCAAGATTAAAATCGAATCTTACCCTTTCGGAAGTGATATTCGACCCTTTCTGGCAAATATCCGCCGATACTAGCTTCTGCAAAGCCGCGAGTAATAGGTGGCACGCAGTGTGGTATTTTACCGTTTGCTCACCATGGTCTTCAAGCCCACCTTTGAACATTCCCTTCGACGCCGTCTGACTTCTCTCCCTTTGTTCCGCTAATGCTGTTTCAAATTCCTTCAAATAGTTCTCGGAAAGCTTAATTCCCTCCCGATAGCACTCCTCCACCGACAACTCCATCGGAAAGCCATAGGTGTCTTGCAGTTTGAAAATCTCCTTGCCATCTATCGCCTTACTGGCTTTAGTTATTTTTTGTAACTCCTTAATGCCCTTGTTTAGCGTCTTCCTAAATGCACTTTCTTCTTTCACGAGCACTTCTAGTGCTATGTCGCGATGTGTCAAAATAGAATCTGGCAAATCAGTATAATTGTCGGCAATAATTGGCACAATTTCCGCCAAAAAATCTGATGCCACTCCGAGATCTAGGGCGCGCAAAATCGCCCGCCTCACTAACCGTCGCATCGCATACCCCTGTGCTTTATTGGATGGCACAAGCCCCTGTGCCGCCAGTAAATACGCTCCACGAATATGATCGGCGATTACCCGCATCTCATCAGTATTATTTTCATATGATTTTCCAGATATCTTCTCAAGTCTTTCAATAATTGGTCTCATCAAAGAGATGCGGAATACATCAAACGATCCAATCGCCGCCGCCGCAATGCGCTCTAGTCCACCACCAAAATCAACATTCTTCTTCTCTAGTTCTTCAAATGACCCATCTGGCAAACGCCGGTATTGCATAAACACCTGATTGCCAATTTCCATAAATCTCGCACCATCACTTGCCGGATGCGCCAAGCCGTATTTCTCTACGTCTTGTTTATCCTCACCAAAATCATAAAACACTTCCGAGTCGGGTCCACAAGGGTCACCAATCGGCGTCGTGTCGCATCCGCCACCACGTGACCACCAGTTTTCGTGGTCATCGTAGAAGAAAATTCGTTCACCAGGCTTGATTCCACGCTTATCACCATCAGCGGCCGAACCAATCTCTACAATTTTCGCCTCAATACCAGCCTCGGCGAATACTTTTTGCCAAATCTCGGCCGCCTCTGTGTCGCGTGGAATACCATATTTCTCATTTCCAATAAAACAAGTCACATAAATCTTTTCCGGATCAAGCCCCACGATTTTCGTCAAGAATTCAAAGAAGTTACGAATCTGCTCCTCTTTAAAATAATCACCGAGTGACCAGTTGCCAAGCATTTCAAATACTGTCGTGTGCCGCGGATCACCCACATCTTCAATATCCTGAAGGCGCATTGATGGCTGCGAATCGGTTAGCCTCGTCCCTTCTGGATGTTTTTTGCCGAGCAAATACGGCAAAAGTGGCTGCATCCCCGATCCAGTGAAAAGTGTCGTCGGGTCACCTTCCAACACGAGTGGCGCCGGCGTAATTACATGATGCCCCTTCGATACTTGAAATTCTAAAAACTTCTTTCTAATCTCATTTGCGTCCATGGAGATAATTATACCAGATTTTCACTTGCTTTTTGTAAAAAACCGTGCTAAAATAACCTTAAACATAATATAAAGGAACAAAAATGGCACAAGCAAAGAAAAAAACTGCGACCAGAACTGCGAAAAAGACTACCGCGAAGAAGTGTAGCACTACTCGCAAGACCGGCAGCAAAAGCTATATGCGTTACGAAAAGTACCAAAAAGGCCAGAAATCGAATATGATTTTCGTGGTAGGCATGTCGGTGCTTGCCGCAACGCTACTTTTCGCTGATGCACTTATGATGGTCGCTTAAGCCAAATAAAGAAAACCGCGTGACTGCCACGCGGTTTATTTTTTTCAAAAGGATGTTTTACTTCTTTTATAAAGGGCAAGCTCTCTCTTATTAAGCTCTTCTTCCCAGGCGTCCAGACGTTTCTTTTTGAGCTCCAAATCCAACACACCTAGACAATAATACCACCACCGAGGCATATTTCACCGTCATAAATCACCGCCGATTGCCCTGAAGCTGGCCGCTTCACCTCATGCTCAAATCTCAGCATCTCCCCGTCAAATGTCGCTGGAATCAGAGGCGCCCGATGCCGTAAGCGAACAGAAACGCTGGCAGGACTCGTTCGGAGTATGATTTCTTTAAGTTTCAGTTCTTTTGTCCAAATCGCTTTATGATTCAAATTCTTTGAGACATATACGATGTTGCGCTCTAAATCCTTCTTTACCACATAATACGGCAACCCATCATTAACTTCCCCAGCGACGCCAGAAAGATACAGTCCGTGCCTTTGTCCAATCGTGTAGAAAATCGCTCCTTCATGCGCCCCAAGTACTTTTTCTGTTTCCGCCTCGCGAATTTCGCCCGGCTCAATTTCGATGTATTCTTTCAGAAAGTCTTTCATTCCTACTTCACCCACGAAGCATACTCCCATCGACTCCTTCTTGTAGGCATTATGTAGGCCATTTCCAGCCGCCAGCTTCTTTACTTCTGGTTTCAGCATCCCACCTATCGGGAAAAGTGTGTGTCGTAGTGCTTCCTCTGATATACGATAAAGAAAATATGTCTGATCCTTGTTTTCGTCTGCGGCTCGCACAAGGTCTACATGGACGGGTGACAGACATGGAGGGGGACCCCCGCTGAGCGTTAGCGAAGTGGGGGAGGAGAATGTCTGGCAGGACCCGTCCAGAGAAGTCCTTGCATAATGCCCGGTAGCAATAAAGTCAGCTCCGTCTTCCATCGCTTTCTCGTAGAACAGTTTAAACTTAATCTCTTGGTTGCACATGATGTCTGGATTTGGCGTATTTCCCTTGCGGAATTCATCAAGCATGTAATCTACCACCTTATCGTGGTACTCTTTTTCAAAATCCCACACCAGAAAATCAATTCCGAGTTTTACCGCTACGCGTTTCGCATCGGCGAGGTCTTCCGCCCACGGGCATTTCATACCTGGGAGATCTCTCGACCAGTTTTTCATATAAACGCCCACCACCCGAAAGCCTTGCTCCTTCAAAAGTAATGCCGATACGCTCGAATCAACTCCCCCGCTCATCCCGACATAGACTGTTTTCATAACTTTATTATACCACATCACACCATATTTCTCATAAAAATCAATTGACTGTAGCCTAGAATTATCCCAAAATCGCCCGGTACATAAAAAAGCCCCCTCTTAAAGGGGGCTAGGGTTAGGTGCGATTTTGTTCCGAATACTCAGAAGCCGAGTCTACAATGCTCCAGTATGCTCCAGAGTCGGTGTAAGAAGTTATCAGATAATCTCGATAAATTTTCTCCGAGTCATATCGATAATTGATTTCGATCGACTGTCGCCCGATGCTTATGTCGGCCATTTTGCAACTTTCGCGCCGATAACCGCTAGAGACTACTTTTCCCTTAGCATTGAAAGACTTCGTGTTTACCGTTTTTATCGCGTTGCCGTTATTGTTGTAGTACTCATACGTCACCGTCTGAGAAATCCGAATCACAGCATCGGTATCCGCTAGATTACTATAAATATACTCCTCGCTCCCATCCCTACCGTCATAATCAGGGTTCACGGTCAACCTCACCGGCAATTCCGTGTCGGCATCTTCCAAAGCTTCTTCGGGAGGCCACAAAATCCGTTTAATCAACGAAGGAACAAGCTCTTCACCTTTATGCGTGAAGAAATAATAGCACCGAAAAGCCGAAAAGGCCACCACGATCACCACAATTATGATAGCCAGCGCTTTCAGACCAGATTGCTCTGAGCGCTTCATTGACCTCACCCCACTTTGTCTTGGCTTTCCAAGGCATTGCCAACATAATATTCAACCAGTTGCTCTATTGGGCTACCCGGAGTACACTGCCCATCCCATTTTTCAATAATGAGGTAAGCTGCTACTTCGGGCGTGAACTTTTTGCTCAGTTCTTCCCAGCCCGCCGTTAAGCGCTCGGCTTCGTATTTGGCTAACTCCGCCTGTGTTTCGGCGCTGGCGATATTTAACTCATATTCCAGTTTGTCGTTCTCTGCTCGCTTAGCGAGATTTGCCTTACGCGAAATCTCCTTATCGTAAGCTTCCTCCAGTGAAAGATTGCCTACAGATACAGAAACAACTGAGATAAGCGTCATATCATCGCCATTGCGATATCCAAGATATTCATCGATGCGTTTTTGGAGTACTTCTTTGAAAATCGGTTCAAGATAGACTCGCCTCGTCACGTTCTCAGCATCCAGCTCCAGCATGGCGTCCTTCAGGGCGTTCTCCACGAGCAATTGGGGTACAGCACTGCTTAAATCCGATATGTTTTTAACCAGCCAGACTGACTTAGCTCCGCTGCCAATCCGGTAACTGAAACCATATCCACCCGTAGCATTGACTATAATGTTGTCCTTGCTTTGACCTTCCACCGAATTACTGAAGTTGATAGTCTGGACTTTATTATTTATCGTCCTGACCGAAGTGCGGTTACTGTCGTCCAAGTTATACCGTCCAGGGCCCCAGTAGTCATCCGAGACCACGCCGTCGCGAATCACCACGCCAGTTGTACCGTCCTCAATTACTACGTTTTGGCAACCGACGAGGATCATTGCCACCACCAGTACCAGGGCTATGAGCATCGCTTTTCTTAGAGTTTTCATTTTTTGCACCATCCTTTTAAAATACTTTGGCTTTACGCCAATCTATATAATTATATCACAAAATTCTATATTACGCAACTCAGACGGGCTACTTGTTTTTCTAAGTAGCGTAATCAAAAACCCACGGATTTTTCGTCCGTGGGTGTAGAAACAGTGTTGTATCAAATTCAGATATAGCTTATACGTCTCGCAAATAAATTGCCGAACGGCCATCACATCTCCCACCCTCATGGTGTCTGTGTGTCTTGAGCTCAATAGTGTCCCACATCTGCAACATCACAAGAGGTCCAATCTTTTTGTCTAAAGACGTATAATCGGTTGGGAAATCCGTCAGATAATTTTCAAGGAAGCCCTCTGGCTCATAATAATGCGACAGAGTTCCATACGAAATTTTGTGATCGCGACGGTATTGGGCGATTCTTTGCCGTTCATTATTCAGTGTTATTTGATGGCTGGCTGCTCTTTCCAGGTAGAGGTCCTTGCTATTTTCAGAATCAGATTGATTATCCCGACACAGCGGTTTGGCATGAGTCTTGATAGAATCACTCAGTATTTTCCAGAGTTCCGCTCTTAAAGTAGCGGTTCCCCGACCGAGCAATGTTCTAAATGCCGGCGCCAATGCCTCTGGCCTGCCGAAATGTTCCGAGATTTTCTCAATGTCGGAATCAAATTCATTGAGAGAATCGTGCTCGTCATTGCTACCATCCTCAATAAAACGGCAGAAAGTCAGTATTGCACAAATTGCCATGGTGAGCCTAAGCTTCGTATCAATCATGTAATATTGCTTACTCTCCAAGATTTCAATTATGGGCTTCAACTCGCTAATATTAGTCTTTTGCATAACGGAAGCAAGCTCTGTATACATCAGCTTGCTCGGGGCATCATTTGCCGAATACCAAAGCATAAGAGGCGTGACAGCGTACTTTTTTGAATCGTTGTTGAAGCTACATCTGACCACTTGCTGCGCACGTATTTCACTATTTGTGCCAGGTAAATCCTTTTGCCACAAGATAGCAGACTTATTGTAAAGCTTCCATGTCTCTCTCCGCCACCCAGAATGGGTCTTCTCGTCACGTAGCTCTTTTGATATACCATTATACTTGCTCTGCGGCATCCAAAAAGTCGGCAAGAAATCACCATGCTGGACGACATCGGAAAACACAATCGATGCATTGCAATTCATCCAGATTCCGAAATAATCTTTCGCGGAAACTGTATTCTTGCAGGGTATCATTCTCCGATCGCATTCTGTGGCCATCAGTGAACTATCATCTCTTGATCGCATGAATACGGTATAATCAGTTGACATCAGGAACTTGGCATAAGAGTTACGGGCTACCAAAGTTTCTTCCGCCGATATGGCATCAAACCATGCTTTTGTCGCTTCCCCAAATGACTCTCCAGATGTGAAAAGTAAATCCACTACGACAATCCTAGG
>JAZUND010000003.1:0-6702 GCA_045603965.1 Candidatus Nanosyncoccus sp.
GAGGGCGATGGAGCCGAGGATATCTTTCTTAAAGGTGGCGGTGATTTTGGCGGCAGTACGAGAAGCATCGCGTGGGTCAATGGCTGGATAGGTGAGGTCAGTGGCTTCGCAGGTGATAGATTCGGAAGATTCTGGCTCTGGGTAATCGCCGGATATGCTGGCGGAGCCTTGCATTAAGAATAATAAAATAGAAACAACGGTGATAACGATGAGTACGATGCTGGTGGTCAAGTAAATGCCAGCGCGATTTTGGCGGCCACTAGCACGTGAAGTGGATTGCTCCATTTATTAACCTCCTTATGTATTATATATATTATAGCACAGAAAATAGGACGAGCGGGAGAGATAATGATGAAATTTGTGCCGCCACAAGTTCTGGGTTGGAGTTGGGAAAATGCGTAAAATGGGGGTATAAATGGCTGGAAAAATGTGGGAAAACAGGAGCGACGCTACTGGATTGATAAAAGTCTTTCGACTAGTTTCTGCACGGTAAAAAATGGCTGTTTGGTGTGATTGGAGAAAACATTTGCGTTTTTGACGGCAATATTGACGATAGAGTGTTTTTCGTCTAGCATCTCATCGAGCCAGTCTAGATTGCCTTTGCAGTAAGGAGCATATTGTGGTTTAGCTGATAAAATGAGATTAGACAATTCTGTTTCTAGCGCAGCCTTTTTGTTGGTAGATTTGTTTAAAGAGAAATGTTGCAATAAATAATTTTCGAATTGGGGATCAGAAAAAGCAAGTAAAACGTCCTGACTGGTGGCGTAATTGTCGAGTTTAGTAAAACTGTCTTTGTAATTGTCTCTATCGCAGACTGCCCAGACTTCAATGTGTTTTGGCTGGATACTAAATTCGTCGGCATATTCCATGCGTTTCTTGTTTGACATATCTATCAAGTGTTCGTGCTGTCCGAGCCTACAATACTCGGTGTCGGAATCTGGGATAACTTTGATAAATGTGGGGAGACGAAAACGTTTTTTCAGGATAGAGAAGTAGGCGGCCTCAGTATTTCCTTCACAACAAATCAAAATGAGTTCTGGTTGTTCGATCATTCGGCCACCTCGCTGAGGATGGGAACCCCACCGTAAACTCCCAGGGCGTATTTTTTGCCAATATTGTCATCTGCGCGATGCATGCGTTCCTTTAGTGGGGTAATTGTCGTGCCATCTAGGCGGTCTTTCTCGACAATCATGATGTTCTCCGACGTAAGTATTCCTAGGGAACCGTTCTTGATGAGGCCTATATCATGTGTGTTGATGATGAGCTTTGCGTCATTATTCTTACTATGGTTTAAGAAGTATGTGATAATGAATTTGCATAGATCGGTATGCATACTGGCGCCGAATTCGTCAATGTATAATACCTTGTTATTGTTTATGGTGTCCAGTATGGCGACGGCGATGTTGAAAAAATTGTTTGTGCCAAGTGACTCCTGGGTATCCATGTCGAAAATTATGGAGTCGATTTTGTCGCCAGATTCATTGCGTACGGTATGCGTCGTTTCAACTGTGATACTTTCTCCTATCTGAAGAAGGCGTTGTTTGACTTCTTCATTGAATGGCGAACCTGCGAGTAAGTCTGGCGTAATTTTGGTGACATTGTAAGAGAAATTATTGATGGGAAAATCAGCTTCTTTGAATAGATTAGAAAGCTGAGTGTGATATTCTGGATGCTCTTGTAGGATGTGGATGGCCTTACCTAGGAATTTGCCGATTATGGAAAGATCTAGGTAGTTTATGTTGCGCATTGCTTCGTAGACGGCGTTGGCGTATGGATTCTTGGTGCTGCGTGCGAAGGTGATTAGAAGCGAATCGTCGCGTACGGATTCATTGCCTTCAAACATCTTCTTATTGAAACCATTGCGAGTAGCGGAATCGGTGGAGCCGTTGCTGCGCTTAAAAATTAAGCGAGCGCGACTGCTAGATAAGTCATACATCTCCTCTTCTACGATTTTGTTGGTCGTAGCCGAGAACGAATAAGAGTATGACGTATTGTCTTGTGGGCAGTGGAAGGTGAAAGAGAAAAAACTTGGTTTGTTTGCCGTTGAGTCTGATAGCAAAAATGGCGTAAACGGAGTGCCATGAGAGTTCGGGTTGACCGATTCTTTAATGAAGCGACGAACATTCATCATGGCTTTATAGATATTGGTTTTGCCGGATGCGTTGGCGCCGTAGAATGCCTTAACTTTAGAATCAAAAAAGATAGTTTGTTTGTCTTTAATAGATAGATAGTTCTCGACACTGAAAGAGTCGAGGATGTGATGCTTAGTTTCCATATCTACATTATAGTCTATTTTCGTTTTGAAATCAAGGTTTTTGACGAATTTTTGTAGCGAAACTGGTGGAACGACGGCGCATTGACGTTTTGGTTGGAGACGGAAAAGTATTGACAAGTCTTGTTTGTCGCAGTATACTGGGTGTAGTTTGATGAGCCGCCTAGTTAGGCGCCTAGCAAGTGGAGGTGATATTAAACTAAATAAATACATGAAAGGACGCCTCTTGTACGTGACGTCCTAGACCAAATAAGAATCAAATGCTTGGAGAATCTTATTTGGTCTTAGTGTATCATATTATTTGTAATCGTACAAGATAATAGAGGTTATGCTATGGCATATGAAATTGATTTTGTTGGCGTGGGTAAAGAAGTTAAGAAGGATGCTGATGCGATTTGCATGCGATGGAAGGTTCTTAATGCTGACGGTAGTGAGTCGTATAAGGTGGGTGTCTATGATGGTGGGTTTGAGGCTCACGGAGTGAAGATGGTGGAGCATATGAATCGATACTATTTTGATGATCCTGAGAATAAAAAAGATGCAACAGATAAAGTCGTGGAGTTTGTAGTGGTCTCTCATCCGGACGAAGATCACGTGATTGGGCTTAAAAATGTGCTAGAGAATTTTACCGTTAAGAAATTAGTCATGAATCGCCCGTGGCTCTATGTGGAAGAACTGTGGAGCAAGGTGAATGATGGACGCATTACGAAAGAGAGCCTGGAAGAACGGTTGCGTCGAGATTATGCGGTGATTGACGAACTTGAAAAAATCGCTAATAAAAAAGGTATTCCTATCGTGGAAGCATTTCAGGGGGCCGAGTTGGATGATGGGATGGTTATTTGTTCACCATCAAAACAATTCTATCTAGATTTGTTAGTCGAGTCGCAGAAAACTCCGCTTGTGGAAGATGTTTATAAAAATGCGTTGATTAAAAGTTTCAAGGAGATGAGAAACTACGTATTGTCTTTGGTCGAAACTTGGAGTGGTGAGATGCTAAGAGAAGATGTCGAGACGTCGGCGGAGAATGAAACCAGTGTTGTGATTAGGGGCATAATTGATGGTTCGGGGTTTCTACTATGTGGCGATGCTGGGATTCGGGCGCTTACCGAGGCTATGAATTATTTAGATTCGCTGGGTGAAGATATTCGGGGTACAGTTTCTTTCTACGAGATTCCGCATCATGGTAGTAGGCACAATGTTTCTACTTCGCTTTTAGATAGGATGATTGGTAAGAGAGTAAAACGTGGTGAATTGCGTGGGTGCTCAGCTTTCGCTTCCGTCGCATCCGAATCTGACCACCCGCTTAGGATGGTAACAAACGCGTTTATTCGGCGCGGAGTCAAAGTGTATAAGACTTCTGGGAATATCCTTCGCCATTGTAATGGTGATATGCCGAAGCGCGATTGGGGGAAAGCGGATGCGATAGAGTTTCAAGAGGAAGTAGAAGAATGGGATTAGTAATCGAAAAAATTTGCGAGGTGGTTTTCGCGCGCATTTCGAGCTATGAGTTGTTTAATAATCTGTTACCTGGTGCAGTTTATGCTGTTATAGTAGAACGTCTTACGCAATTTCGGATTTTTACCGGAAATGTACTTAGCGATGTTGTGATGTGCTATGTTATAGGGTTATTGATGGGGCGAATAGGCTCGTTGGTTGTTGAAGAACTATTAAAGAAAGTACGAAATGGGAGTTGGCTGGGTAGAGTATCATATAAGGAATATGTGATCGCTGAGATGAAAGACGACGGAAAAATACAGATGTTGTCGATGGTAAATAGTGCTTATAGGTCGCTTGTGACTACGTTTCTGTGTGTATTGTTTACGGTTATATTTTCATTGTTTTGGCCGTATATTGCTGGAGCAAAATGGGTAATTATAATAGCTGGTGTGATTTTGGTGATAGTGTTGCTATGCTTTGCATATAGGAAGCAAACTAGGTATGTGGCTGAAAGGGTGAAGGCGATAAATGGCAAGAGTGCACGGCAAAAGAAGTGATATTGATGGTATAGTAATAGTGTCGATGCGAAAAATACCACCCATTTGATGGGTGGTATTGTGGCTGCTGCGTTATTCGGTTGTTGCTGCTGGTTGGCTCTTGCGGGTTTTGCGCGTCTTGGCCTTGACGATGAAATAGATGATGATGGCAGCGATAACGAAGACGATCAGGAAGAGAAGCCAGACGGGGCACTTGATGACCATTTTCTTGACCTGCGCGGTAACACCTTCGAATTCTACGGTGTAGACGACGTTGAAGACGCCGACGGGAGGGGTATTGTCCCAAGTGGTTTCGTTGTAATATGACCTATCTGGCAAGATGACCATAGAATCTGGATTTTCTTCGTTTGTAAAGATTTCTTCGTTTGAGAATAGCGGGAATACTTGTAGCTTATATTTAGCGGTACCATGGATGTTGCCTGTATTTTTAATAGTGGAGGTTCCTTTGATATTGCCGTCAAATAAGAAACCCTGTACATTAGTGCTTAGTATTTCACCTTGGCGCTTGGTTGTGCCAGCAATTTCGGCATATAATATATGGGCCATTGCAATATTCTGATTAAAAGTTATGCCAATACCTTCAGATTCTTTTTCGTTTGAGGGGACTGATGAGACGACAATAGCCGCATATTGACCACCCGCTGGAGCGTTGGTTGGCACGTTGACTTTGAATTCAATTTTCTGTTCTCCGTTAACCGGTAGAACGCCTTCCGTCGTACTTAAAGTAATCCAATCGACTAACTGATTAAAATTCTCGGTACTTTCATAATAGATATTGTAGTCATTGTCAACATAAAACGGCTTAACTTCTACTGTATAGGGGAACTCTTGTGTGTTGCCATAAGCGTTTTTAATGGTGAATTTGCCACTATATTCTTCGCCAGGGGTTAGGGCAATGATTTGATTTAAAGGGCTCATTGAGATGCCGTGGTATTCTTCAGCAAAGGCTTGAGCTGGGACTGTGATTGCGGCGAGTAGGCTGATTATCGCCAGCGAGATATTTCTTATTCTTTTTAGTATCATTGTAATTATTCCTTTCCTTTTTCAAGAGTTTATTCTTCTGCAATTGAACCCACGCCTTGTTAATTCTTCATAATAATTATTTTTGTAGTCTGGTATACCATCAATTAGGAAGTATTTTCTTCCATTGGTGTCGATTTCTGAGGCATTTGCGGTTAAACTCATCCTTGCCGTATTACCGTCGGAGATGAAATTTGCACCGAGACCATTAAATCCGTATTCTTTGCCGAAACTCTTATTAAGCTCTGACATCATGACGGCTTCTATATTTTGTGCTATTGTATTGTTGTCTGTAGTGGCAGAATAGATAAGCGAAGCAAGCCGAAGCCCCGTATCCGTGAAAATTAGGGTCAATTTGGTCGAATCGCCTAATATCCTGGAGTCGTTGAAAAGAAAGTAGCCAGCGTTTTGGCGTTCGCAGAGTAGAGACTCTTCAGTTTCATTGTCTGTGAAATTGCCACTAATTGTTGTCTGACCGCGTAAAAGGAAAACAATTAGTAAAATAATAGCAACAACAACTAGACTAATGCTAAAACCTATCATGATAGCCTTTTTTCTTTTACCAATTGTCGTATTCATTATTTATCGTGTTCCTTTCATTATTAAAAATACGACCCCACCCCCAGGCCGTATTTTTAACGTAGCGTATTTTATTAGCTATTGGTTTGGACAGCACCAGTGCTGGTGAGTTGAGCAAAGGTGTAAGTAGCAGTTGCTGTATAGCTACCAGCGGCTTGGTTATTATCTACAAATACACCGTAAGTGATGTCAAATGTATCATTGCTACCTTGCGCTGGGTGAGCATTTGTCCTCTTAGTGATGATGTTGTTGGCTAAATCTGTACCAATTGTAGCAGCGTCAGGAGTGTCGGTGCCAGTTACGGTTAAGAACCACATAGAATCACCACTGTTCACGATAGCACCACCGTTACTATATGCCCAAGGGAAGGCGGCAGAATCTACTGTGCTAGAGGTGAACCCAGTTGTTCCAACAGTTACTTGATAACCATCTGGGTCGTTGCAGGATACTGCATATGATGATTTTGCTAGAGAACTGTATTCACCTGGGGTAATGGTTGCCGTGAAGGCATCGTCAGACCAAGAACCACCAGATGCTGTTGTGCCAGCTGCGTGTGCAGTAGTACCACGCGTGAATGTGCAGGTTTCGGTAATATTTAGATTGATGGTATCTTGTAGACTCTGTCCGTTTGTTACCGCGAAAGTGCTCACTATTGGCATAGCTGCAAGTGCAAGTGAAGCTGCGCTAGCTGCGATAATTGATTTTTTCATTATTTTCTCCTCCCGTTTGAATAACGGATTTTATTTTTATTCTGTTATAGGCGTGTATGACCTTAACATAAGTTTTATTATACAGGCTCAAAATGCTAATGTCAACAAGTTTTTAAGACTTTTTTAA
>JAZUND010000004.1:0-8760 GCA_045603965.1 Candidatus Nanosyncoccus sp.
GTTGTATTGTCTGCATCTTTACCACCAGCGCCAGTAATACCTTGCGCTTTGAGGAGTTTGTTAAAGTCAGACATGATGGTGACAGTTTCATCTTCGCCAGTCGTCTCATTGGTTACAGTGGTAGTGGTGATACCATTTGGAAGCCGCCAACCCTTCGGACAAATGGAGTTTGGCATTACATAATTTTTCGTGTAGTAACTAGCCGAACCACCATTAGCTGCCGTATTGTCAGTGTTGCTCATGGCTACCGAAGCAGACCAGTTGTAGTAGTTGCCTACGTGATAGTGCTGACACTCCGCTTCAGTGTGGTTAGCGGCTTCGCAGGCAGATAAACCAGCAAACTTGGTGCCTTGATAGTTATACATCTCATTGCCACTAGCATCTACGCCTTCGGCTTGATAAGCATTAGTATTGCTACTGCTACTCCAACCAGTGACAGTGCCGTTGCCGGAAGTAGCCGGATAAGTAATCTCGGTAGCGGTATGGATATTAACACCTGGCGCCCAAGTAATAGTAACGCCGTCAGTGCTATAGTCTTTCATGGTATTACCCTCTGGAGTGACTGCGGTATTGAGGTCTGTGTTATTGCTGGTAAGGACGATTGGATTACCATTAGTGTCATTACCATCAATGGTAAGGTCTAGATTCTGAGTCATCCAGATTTCAGATTCCGAGTCATCTTGAGTGCAAGTACCGGCTTCGTATTGACCAGAAGTGGAATTGTAATTGACTTTAGTACAAAGTCTAGCCACAGTGTAAGATTTACCATCGCGAGCATCGGTGACGGCAACTTCTTCACCCACAAGGAGAGTTTCCTTCCAGTCCGCCACATTTTGCATGATGAGCGATTCTGGAGCATTAGCAGTATTAGGATGCACTAGAGCATATTTCACTTGTCCAGTATAAGTACCGGCAGGTTGTGTAGGAGAGATGTAAGCGGCATAAGTAGTAGTAATGGAGGAGCCTACTGCATTTGCAGCTTCGGCGTCAGTATTGTGTTCATACCTCGCTACTTTGGTGTAAGCCGCGGGCACTTCCGAAAATTCGTCAAAGTCATTAACGATAGTAGGAGCGTAGATTTGATTAACGCCATTTACGGTGCCGCTTACTGTATCTACTTTCATCGCCCAGTTGGACGTATTGCCGCTTTCGGCAGTACCAGTGACGATATCATAACTACTACCGAGAGCGTTGCTATGTAACTTGGTGCTAATGGTACCGCCTATCTCATTGCCGCCATAGCCTACGGCATAGATGGCGTAACCATTGCTATCATTACAGAAAGTCTGAATAGTGGTCTTGCCGATGCCTTGTGGGTAGTAGTCATTACCACCCGAATAGACCCCACTGATTAACTCGGCGACGTGCTCAGTATTTACGGTTGCCGTCATTGAGCAAGTGGATGTCACGGTGACAGAAGCGGTCGCCAGTGAAGCCTGGGTCACAGCCGACCCTCTTGGTGCCATCAGTGCCACTCCTGCCACGGTCGTAACTCCGACCAACCCAAGAGCCACCAAAACACTTGGTTCTTTGTGCATATTATCCTCCATTACGATTATATACACAACCATTATATCACCCCCTCCCGCCAAACACAAGCACTATTTTTTAATTTTCGTCAGCTCTAGAATGCCTGTTTCCGACGATGGTGTCGCTTCACTGAGAATACAATCGAAGTAATAATCGCCACCGCTGTCACGAATACTAGCGCCATAAACCACACCGGACACGCCACCACCACCTGATGTACGGTATCCGTTTGTCCCATATAATTTACCGTCTGCAACACGTCATAAATCCCCAGTGGCGATATCCCATCAATATCTCGCGTAATATATCGCGTCGTCCCCGGCATAATAATTTCCTGCACTGTCCCGTCCTCACCGGCCTTAGGATAAATATTCCCCGCCGAGAAATAACTTCTCACTTCCAGCGAAACACTCGCTGTCTCATGAATATTCCCGTCGTTTTTTACTACCGCATTTGTCCGAATCGGTGTCGTCGTCACGAACCCCGGCACGCTACCACCCAAAATCTCACCCTCTCGAATAATCTCACCGTTCACCTTCGCGTACAGGATGCTCGCCATTTCGAAAATATTATTCACCGATACCCCGCTTCCAGCCACTTCCTTTGCGTCCGAACTCACCATAAACGCCGCATATTGTCCACCCGCCGGCGCCACCACCGGCACCTGCACCGTATAATGCACTTTCACCGATTCGTTTGGCTTTAAGACTCCTTTCGGATTATCTATCGTAATCCATTTCACAATTTGCGACCGCTCTGTCTCCGTCAAGAAATCCGCCGTATAATCTTCACCCTGCACATTATAAGCCGCCACTTCCACCTTGTAGTGAAAATCCTCCACTGCGTTCGCTGGATTCGCCACTAAAATATAGCCCTCATAGGTATCCCCCGCATCCAGCGTTATCTTCTGACTCATCGGTGTCACTGTAAACATATTACTATTATCCATCATTCCTCCACTGTATATAATATATATTATAGCATATTATTCTACGCTGAGTATCTTCCCAGTACCATATTCTAAGTGGAGTAAGCGTTGATTTTTTGACCCACGATATTTGAGGCTGAGATCTTTCTGCCCAATGATAAACGGTCCGTCAATCAGCGCATCAAGTGACTTCAAGAACTCCCACGCCGCCCCACCGGCCTCCTTAATCTGCTCATAAGTAAACCCACTAAACGACCACACGTTCCAGCCGAGATTCTCCCGCACCCAATCAGCAATTTCTTTGCAAGCTACCGGCTGCACGAACGGCTCTCCACCACAAAATGTCAGTCCAGCTTGCCCACGAAACACAGTCAGTCGTTCACATATTTCATGTGTTTCTACCAGGAATCCCCCCTCATAGTCCCAAGTTTCCGGATTTTGGCACTCTTTGCAGTGGTTTGGGCACCCTTGCGTCCAAACCACAGCCCTAAGTCCATCACCATTCACGATGTTATCATGTTCCAGCGGTCCAGATAGCCTTATCATCCCCTCCGGTGGTTGCGGTGCTGACTTGATATTAGCAATGACAATTTTGTTCCAGTCTTTCAAAACTCACATCTCCTTCTAGGCGACCACAATGCGGGCACCTTTCACCCTTAATGATTCCCGAGAATCCGCACACTGGGTCACGGTCTACTGGGTGGTTGACTGACCCATAACCAATACCCTCGTCATGCATCTTCCGAATCACCGCCTCAAATGCCGCGATATTCTGTGACGGATCACCATCAAGCTCAATATAGGTAATATGCCCCGCATTACAGAGCGCATGGTATGGTGCCTCAATCTCAATTTTCTCAAACGCCGAAATCGGATAATAAACCGGCACGTGGAATGAGTTAGTATAGAACTCCCTGTCCGTCACACCTTTAATCGTGCCGTACTCTTTACGGTCAATCTTGGTAAATCGCCCAGCAATACCTTCCGCTGGCGTCGCGAGCAACGAAAAGTTCAAGTGATACTTTTTACAATACTCATCGCATTTTTCTCGCATATGCGTAATAATGTCCAGTCCCAGCTCCCGCGCATCCTCATCTTCACCATGATGTTTACCAGTCATCGCGACCAAAGTCTCCGCAAGACCAATAAATCCAATGGAAAGCGTGCCATGTTTAATCACATCTCTCAAAGTATCATTTGGTCCCAACTTCTCCGAGCCGAACCAGTTCCCTTGCCCCATCAGGAACGGGAAGTTTCTTACGTGTTGACTGGCCTGGAATTCAAAACGTTCCAATAACTCGTCTTTTACGAGATCCAACTTTTCATCTAGCTCGTGATAGAAGCCGTCCCAATCCGCCTCTTTGCGCTCACCTAGACAAATTCCATGTTTGATACCAATTCGCACCAAGTTCACCGTCGTGAATGACAAGTTACCGCGGCCCGTCACAATTCCGTCCGACTCCGGAAATACCGAAGCGAATACTCGCGTTCGACAACCCATGGTCGCAATCTCAGTCCGATAATCACCCTTCTTGTAATACTTCAAGTTATATGGCGCATCAATGAAACAGAAATTCGGGAACAGCCGCTTCGCTGATACTTCCATTGACTTTTTGAACAAATCATAATTCGGATCATCCGGCTCGTAATTTACACCAGATTTCACCTTGAAGATAGAAATTGGAAAAATCGGTGTCTCACCCTTACCGAGACCATTCTCGGTTGCCTCAAGCAGATATTTTGATACTAACCGCCCCGCTGGCGTCGTATCTGTCCCAAAGTTAATCGAAGTAAACGGCACCTGTGCCCCCGCTCTAGAATGCATCGTGTTAAGATTATGGATAAATCCCTCCATCGCCTGCAAAGTTTCACGTTCCACATCCTCATTGGACGCGTCAATTATTTCCTTTGGCCACTTGTCTTTCTTCAGCTTCTCATCATCACCAAAATCATAACTGTCTTTCACTTCTAACGTCAGCTTTTTACCCGCAAACTTATTGTATTTTTCTAAGTTACGTTTCAGAGCCTTACGGAAAGATTTATTCACCCCAGGCGCCATAGCATAGTCAAAGTTCGGAATAGATTGCCCGCCGTGTTGTTCGTTCTGGTTCGCCTGCAAGAGAATCGCTGCGAGCGCCCCATAACTACCTATCGAATTCGGCGTTCTTAGATGCCCATGCCCAGTATTAAATCCGCCATTTTCAAATAACACAAACGGATCCGACTGGCAGCAAGTCAGCGTCCCAGTCGCATAAAAATCCAGATCATGAATATGAATGTCGCCATTATCGTGCGCCGCTGCAATGTCAGGACGAAGAAGCAATGTCTTCGCAAATACCTTCGACCCTTCTGCACCAAATTGTAACATTTTGCCCATCGCTGAGTTACCATCAACATTTGCATTCGAGCGTTTTACGTCCGAATCTTCACTTGCGTCTGCGTGACTAATTGTTCGATAAATCATCATGAGATCCGACTTCGCATCACGCACCCTTGAGCGCTCTTGGCGATACTGAATATAAGCCCGCGCTGTTTTCTTGAAGCTCGACTCCATCAACACTTCTTCTACGATATCCTGAATCTGCTCCACATTTGGCGTCCGCACCTTAATCTGCTCGTCCGCTCTTTTTAGTACCTTTTCAGTCAGTGCCTTCGCCCTATCGTATTTGAATTCTTCCGTTGCAAGCCCAGCCTTCGCAATCGCTTCCGTAATCTTCTCCGGGTCGAACTTCACTATCTTACCATCCCGTTTTACTATTCGTTTGAACATAAAATATACCTCCTTCAAATGTATTCCTGTTCAATTACTTTTTTTCTATGACCTTTTTTCGGACGACTCTATAATGGTAATGCTTCGTCACCCTACATTTAGCGTCTTACTACTATCATACACCACCACATCTAGCTTTACAAGACCTTTATGCTAACTTTGTAAAAAATACAACAAAAAGACCTGGTGGAGCTTAATTAACCAGGTTTTACCCGCGTACAAAGAGGACATAGAAGAAAAACTCCAACGCCGTATATACGGAGAGTGGCCGGCTGTCCCATCTATGCCGTTTTAGCGTTTACTCAATATGTTTATAATGTATAATATAAATATAAGGAGATAATATGAACACGATTATAACCGTTATTTCTGAGCTATCATTAAAAGCCAAGATTATTTCAGGGGTTGTTGCTGTCGCTCTAGTCGGCGGTGGGACTACTGCTGCAGTAATCATCACCAATAACTCGACCCAGAACGACAAAGCTGTTCTTGTCGTAGAGGAAAATGTTGACAAAGTCACCGAAGAAGATACGGGCAACGATTCGGAGGATAAGACAGAAGATAAGCAGCCTGAGGAAAAACAGGAGACTCCAAACACTAATAACGATCAGACACCCGCCCCGGCGTCCACTCCTTCTGCCCCTTCTGCCCCTTCTACTCCTTCTACTCCCGCTGTGCCCGAAACTCCGCAGGCTCCGCCAACACCAAATGCCGATTATACTCCCGCTGTACCCGAAGCACCGCAGACTCCGCCAACGCCAAGTGCCGATTATAATCTAAACGATAAGTATATTTATCAATACATCGCAGTTCCGTTTTATACAGATGACACCTACACTACTGTCGCTGAAGAAAAATATTTCTTTGGCATAGAAAGGTTTGCCGGATATACTCCAAGTTGCGAGACTATATCTTCTCAGGTGTTCGAATACGCTCAAAGAATGGGTTACGTCTCGGGTCAAGGTTGCGGTGCTGCCCCCTTAACATGGGAAAGTGCAGTCGCAAACGGCACAGCAGTTGACGAAGCCGTCTGCGCTAGATTCGGCCTCAGCTGTGGACGTTGGTAAATATACGGTAACAAAAAACGGTGGGGAGCAAGTTATATACTTGTTTTTCACCGGTCAACTTTCCCCACCAGATAATCTACTAATATAAATCATAAGAACTTTACAGGCGATTTCTGACGAGTCAATTATCTGGCCGGAGGCCAGACCAATGGCTCGGTACTATACCCTGTCGCCAAAATCACCGCTTCAAGTAAGCAGCGAAAATGCTTGTACTTTTTTTGTTCAGTCCTTGTTTTATCAGGGGTAGTTTTTTCACCTCAAAGGTGATAAAATGGCGTAATGAAGAAACAGAAAAACAAGATCGGGCATATCACAGTACCAAAGAATGCGTTAGTACAACCACATGAGTTTAACGTGGCCACGATCTTGTCATGGACTGGTGATGATGTAGATTTTATACCAGCCACCAATAACCGCCACACACCCGACATTAAATACGTTGGTTTAGAGTGGGAGATAAAATCTCCACTGGGTAGCAGCAGCCGTACTCTTGAAAATAATATGAGGTTAGCCCTCAAACAGTCCACCAATATCATTATTGATTTACAACGTTTAGGCCTACCAGACGAAAAGAGTATAGGAGTAGTAAAAAGACGTGCCGAAAAATTGGGTAAAAAATGCAGGGTAATAGTTATTACAAAAACAAAGAAGATCATCAAGTTTTATGATAAGTAAGGCTTGACGAGATGACAACTGATCTGATATAATACAAGTATTAGAGGTACAGCACTGCTGCATAGCGGAACCAAGGCCTCTTTTTTTTCATTTCATAAAAAATTAGTTTGACTTAAAATCGTGAAATAATATAAATAAGGGGTGACAGTAAAATTAATAGAGGAGAATAATCACATGGAGACGTGCAATTATAACGCCATAATACTAAATATACTTTCGCAAGTCGTAGTGCCCTTAACTAGCACTATACTAGGTGCAATAATAAGTGGCATAGCTACATATTGTGGAGCAAGATGGCAATACGAGAAGAAAGAAGAGAAAGAAAATAGAAGGGTGAAACGCGAACTTGTAGATAGTGTCGTCAAGGCTTCCACAGATCTTCAAATTGCCACGTCAAGCAATTTTATGATTTCTGACATAAAAGGCGCAGAAAAATCTATTTCCGAGGTCGTATCGGCTTATGCAGTTTTTCTCAAGACCATCGAAAATACGCGGATATATTTTCCTCAAGACATCAGAAAAACCATAGAAGAATACCGAGATTTAACATATCATAACATCACTATTTGGCGTGGTAAGATTTGGAATGATTTGATCTATAAGAATGATCCACTTGTTCCTTTTATAGATCAAACTACCAAAGATGGTAGGACTAAAAAAGCATACAATAAAATGGAGGCGTCGCTTTCTAAATACGTCAATCAGTGGCAAGAGTGTTAACAATATGGCAATATAATAACTCCGAGCACTAAGCATTAAAATCGTGAGAATAGATTATTGGGGGATTTAACAGCCAAAAATTTAGGGATAAATTATAATTTTTGGCATGTTTTTGCCGCAAAAATGGCATAAAAATATCCCCCTATTTTAACAAGGGATTTAACAGACATTTATAGATTATGAAATAGTTAAAAATTATTTTATAACTCGATTGGTGGGGATTACAGGGCTTGAACCTGTGACCTTACGAATGTGAATCGTACGCTCTAGCCAACTGAGCTAAATCCCCAAAAGGTATGTTATAATTATACCATGGATATTCAAAAATTTAAAGA
The DNA here is from genome assembly GCA_045603965.1 of Candidatus Nanosyncoccus sp. Classification (GTDB taxonomy): domain Bacteria; phylum Patescibacteriota; class Saccharimonadia; order Saccharimonadales; family Saccharimonadaceae; genus Nanosyncoccus. Next base: position 8,026 of record JAZUND010000004.1, read on the forward strand.
TGAATTAGTAAAGGTCGAGGACTTTCTTGCCTCACCGGACGCTTTCAGCAAACCAGACTTCGCTGCCAAAGCCAAACGTGCTAATGTCTTGCGCGAAATCATTGACTTAAACGCCAAAATAGAAACCGAAGAAAAAAATCTCTCCGAGGCAGAGCTACTTGTAAATGACCCAGACCTCGGTGAAATCGCCCGCGAAGATGTTGCCAGGCTAAAGACTGAGATTCCCGAGCTAAAAACCGAACTCGAAGAGTTACTAATCCCCAAAGACCCCGCCGACGATAAACCCGCTATCATTGAAATTCGCGCCGGCGCTGGCGGCGACGAAGCCTCACTTTTCGCTAGCGAACTCTATCGCATGTATATCAAATACGCCGAAGCGCACGACTTAAAACCAGAGCTCATCAGCCAAAACGAAAACGAAGCCGGCGGTACCAAAGAAGTTATTTTCAAGGTATCCGGCGATAACGCTTACGGTCAACTTAAATTTGAAGGTGGCGTTCATCGCGTCCAGCGTGTCCCCGTCACCGAATCCCAAGGCCGTATCCATACTTCTACCGCCACCGTCGCTGTCCTCCCCGAAGCCTCCGAGGAAGACCTCGAAATCAAACAAGAAGACCTACGTATCGACATTTACCGCTCCGGCGGTCATGGCGGTCAAGGCGTCAACACTACCGATTCCGCCGTCCGCATCACCCACTTACCAACTGGTCTTGTCGTCGCTATGCAAGACGAACG
>JAZUND010000005.1:0-4008 GCA_045603965.1 Candidatus Nanosyncoccus sp.
GTCTTTCAGCAATTCGCAACGGCATTTACGGAACTTTCTATGCGTCAAAAAATAGTAACGAATGTGCTGGGTTTGGTTTCGAACATTTCGCAGTCAATTGCTGTTGCATTTTCGGTGGATTCGGAAGCACTGATTGGAGCATTTTCTTTGAAATTTTCTGAAGAAGAGTTGACGCGTGTGGTAAATACTCTATTTAGTCGAAATGAGACGACTTTAGCAACAAATTTGTCTAAATTAGGTTACCAAGATTTAGTTGATCCGACGTATATTTCATTTTACTTTAATTCTTTTGATGGAAAAACGGATTTCATAAAGTTTGTGGATAATTACAATGAGCTTATGGAGGAGTACGGATTAAAGGACGATGTGATTGAATATGCAGATACCACTGGGCTTCTCATGAGTAGTGTTAAATCTATTGTCGATGCGGTAAGTTATGTGCTGATTGCATTTGTGTCTATTTCGTTAGTGGTATCGTCGATTATGATTGGTATTATTACATACATTTCGGTATATGAGCGGACGAAGGAAATCGGGATTTTGCGAGCGATTGGTGCATCTAAATATAACATTTCGTCTATCTTTAATGCGGAGACGTTTATCGTGGGGCTACTTGCTGGACTATTTGGTATTGGGTTCTCGTACCTTGTAATCCCGATTATCAATTTGGTGATGGGGTCGTTTACGAAAGATATTCCAGGAGAACTTAGTGCATTTTTGGCGCCGGGTGCGGCTTTGGTGCTAATTGCTTTGTCTGTGGTACTTACTTTGATCGGTGGAATAATTCCAGCGAGAGCAGCAGCGAAGAAAGACCCGGTAGAAGCCTTGCGAAGTGAATAGGGTTGTGATATAATTAGATTTGCACCGGATTATTACGGTGGCGAATATTGGGGATTCGCCAAGTGGTAAGGCAGTGGGTTCTGGTCCCACCATTCGGGGGTTCGAATCCCTCATCCCCAGCCAATTCCTAACGGAATTGTGCAAAAAGTGGGACTAGTTGTTACAATCGAATCCCTCATCCTTAGCCACGTCCTGACGGACGTTTTTTGTTTGTGGAAAAGTTTACCGCGGAAATTCGTGTTGCAATTATTTTGTTTATGCTATAATGGGAATATGAGTGTTGGAGGTATCAAAAAAGGGTTTACTTTATTGGAGCTCGCAGTTTCGATGTTGTTTTTTGCGTTGCTCTCAATATCAATTGTGGCAGTTATCAATAATGCCATTTTTTCGTACCAACGTGGATTGGTGCTAAATCGTGTTAACAGCACTGGTAATAGTTTTGTTGATGATATGCGTAATTCGATTCAGGATGCGGTAAGCAGAACAGCACTCGGAAAGAATGTATCGGTGTCTAAAGTTGAAAATGTTACTGTGGATGGAGCGACTAGTCCGTTACCAGTTTATGGTGCTTTTTGTACGGGTGATTTTTCTTATGTCTGGAATAGTGGTTATTACAAGTCGAATGCAGCAACGTTTTACTCTAAGACTTATAACTATTTTGCGCAAATCAAGTATAAGGATGGAGACGATGTTAAACCTTACGATGAGGGTAGGTTCTTTAAGTTTATTAAAGTGAAAGACGTAGATCGTGCGATTTGTTTGTCGGCTTTGACTAAAGACGAAGATGGAAGCTATGACGTAGATAATGAAACTTTGGGGAATGTGTTTGATATAAGTAATATTGGTAACGGTGAGCTTGGTGAAGTGACCGATCTTTTGCCGAATGATGGAGATAATGATTTAGCGATTTATGATTTATCTGTAACGGTGCCAGCAGTGAACGCAAGCGAGGATATTTCGCTTTATGCCGTTTCGTTTATTCTGGGAACTATTTCTAGTGGTGTAAATATTTCAGCCACGGACGGGACTTGTGCTTCACCGATTGGGGATAGTAATTGGGATAATAATTGTGCGGTGACGAGGTTTAGTTTCGTGGCGCAATCACTTGCTACGGATGTAGGTGTAGCTGAGCAGATTTTCTATGATACGCCACAGGATGGACCAGGATCTACCCCGACTCCGCCTACGCCTCCGACTCCAACGCCTCCAACATCTCGTTGCGATGAAGATTCAGTTTATTTGCAGGATTGGACTAATCCATCTAATTTGGTGGTGAATAGGACGTTTTACTTACGCGATAAGCGTGATGATAAGTGTTATTCCGTTTCAAAAATGGCTGACGGTAAGATTTGGATGACAATGAATCTTGATCTTGAAGGCGGTAGAACATTGACGCCGGAAGATACTAATATTGCTAGTGATTTTGATTTGCCAGCATCGTCCAATTCTCGTTATAGTGCGGTAAATACTGCCTATGTTTATAATAGTGGTAATACTACTTGTTCTGGGACTGAGCCTTGCTATAGTTATTATTCTTGGTATGCAGCTACTGCGGGGGCAGGAACGCAAAATATCACAGGTGGTAATATCGGTTACGATATTTGTCCGGCTGGTTGGAGACTTCCAACTAGTGCCGATTATAATTTATTGAGGCTTGTTTTTCCGAGCGGTAATGCTTTGGCAAATGGTAAGTGGGCTGGCGTATATAATGGCTATGTTTCTCCGATTAGCGGAAGCACCTCGACATATTTTGTACAGACTGGTCAGAGCGGGTATTATTGGACTGCTACGGCGGGTGCGGCGAACAATATATATTCTAACGGAGCGTATGATTTTAGCTATCTTGGTGGTAGTACGAAGATTGATACAATGGATCGTAGATTCGGAATGGCTGTACGCTGCGTGAAGAAGGGTTATGGTGAAGGTACCGAATATAAAATTAGGTATTATTCTAATGATGGTACAAATAGAAGCACCGAGCAAACTGCGGCTGTAAACGCAAATGTAAGTTTATTAAATAATCCATGGACGCGTGACGGATATGCATTCTTAGGATGGAGTAGTTCTCCAGACGGCAAAGGTATTTCTTATGCAGAGGGAGAGACTGTAACTAATTTGGGCACGCCTAGTAGTCCGGCCGTATTGTATGCAATTTGGGAAAAGATTACTTGTATCGCATCTACGCCTTATATGCAGGATTGGAAAGATTTTCGGTCGTTGAAAATCGGAGAGACGATATATCTGCGTGATAAACGTGATGATAAGTGCTATTCTATCGCTAAGTTATCGGATAGTAATGTGTGGATGACGACGAATCTTGATATTGACGGCGGTACTATACTTACTTCGGCATTGTCTAATGTGAAAACGGTTTATACTTTACCAACTAGCGTTTCCAATGCGTCACAATTTACTGATGATGCAAATTCGTATGTTTATAATAGTGGCAGAACTGATTGCGGAACTGGGACCTGTTATAGTTTGTATTCGTTTGCGGCGGCAACCGCTGGGGTAAATCCGTCTTCTAGCAATTCGACGAGCGATATTTGCCCGGCCGGTTGGAGGCTTCCAACGAATGTAGAGATGTCTGAATTAGTAGATTTGTATCCCACAAGCCAGAAGCTGGCTGATATACCATTTGAAATTACTTACGCTGGTTATGCATTAAATAACGTAGTAGTGCAGCCGGTGCTACTCGGTACGTATTGGTCATCTACGGCGCAGAATGTGAACAATGGATATCAGTTATATGTAGATCGCTCTTCAGTTTCGGTGAAAAATCAAGAGAAGAGATATGGTGCGGCGGTACGTTGTATGAATATTGAGGCGAATATAGTGGCGACGACGCGTTCAATTATCTACATCAGGAATCAAGATACGTCTGATACCACATCGGAAGTTGAACAAGTACGACTTAAAACACAGGTGCCAATTAAGGCTTTCGAGACTTTGCCTGCAACGTGGAAATGGTCTGGCTATAGAATAGTAAATTGGAATACGGAGAGGGATGGCACTGGTATTAAATATATGCCTAATGATCTCTATTACGTAACAGGTGATTTGACTTTATATGCACAGTGGGAAAAGGATGAGGTAACGATTTCTTATGACGGCAACGGTGCTACGGGCGGTTCGACGCCTGGTCAGACCGTAAATTACGGTGCGGTG
>JAZUND010000006.1:0-3994 GCA_045603965.1 Candidatus Nanosyncoccus sp.
ATCTAATCATAAACACGCTATTCAATTTGGTGAAGATTTGATAAAATAGCATTATTATGGAATTATTTATATTGTTGGTGGTACTCGCGATTTTTGTCGAGACAAATGTATTAGTGTTTAGGAAATATAAATCTAGCTTCACTAATAAACGTAAAATATACGTAGATACTTCAGCACTAATTGATGGGCGAATCCTCAATATCGCACGAAGTGGTTTTATTGATGGGGATTTGATTATCCTAAGAAGCGTATTGCTGGAACTACAATTACTTGCCGACAGTAAGGAAACGTTAAAACGCAATCGTGCACGTGCCGGATTGGAAGTAGTATCAGAGCTAGAGCGGGTAGAAGATGTCAACACCATAATATATGACGATGGCGATGGACATAAAAAAGTTGACGAAGTACTACTGAAGTATGCGAAAGAAAACAAGTATGCAATACTGACGCTGGATTATAATTTAATTAAAGTTGCAGCCGCCGAAAAAGTTAAGACGCTCAATGTGAATGATTTGGCGCTCGCCGTACGTAATGAGTTTCTGCCTGGCGAAAAAATTAAACTAAAAATTGTAGAGAGAGGTTCCGGACGCGGTCAAGGAATTGGGCATCTAAAAGATGGAACTATGGTGGTAGTAGATGGTGCTGCCAGTCGTGTTGGGCAAGATGTAACAGTAGAATTCGTAAAATTCTACGAAACGTCGGCAGGAAAAATGATATTTGCACGACTAGGCAGAAAACGTTAGGTGGTAAGATTATTGCGTAGGTTCCAAAATTGTTTCGTTCGGGGAAGAATCAGTAGGGGAGGGAGTGACAGTTGGGGTTAAGTTGATTTCTGAAACCGCAGTGTAACCGGCGGCATCAGTAATCATTACTTTAATGGAGGACTCAGTTCCATTTAATGTGTAACCGCTAATCACACCTGTTTCACTAACAGAAATTCCACTGATTTCTTTGCCGTTGATAAAGAGTGACTCGCCAACGATTTGGTCGGAACCCTTGCGGACATTTATCAGGATGGTCTTACCACTTGTATATACAGAGACTTCGGGCGGGATGTATTTACAGTTATCACTTTCGTCGCGATTATATGGCTCTGGAACATCATAGGAATCTTCGCCAGTCATAGGATCGGTAATCTTAGTTACTTCTACTGCGATTTTATATGCCTCTGCAGTACACGAACTAGCTAAAAGGTGATTATATTTATTGAAAGTGAGGGTTTCTTTGGCGACGCCAGAGTTCTTTTCCTTGTTAAACCAGCTCGGCCAGATGTCAGTTTGGCCATTGACGGTGAGAGTCTGAATACCAGCTGGTCTTGTTGGCTGATCACCATAGTGCCACTTGCCTTCTGGCTCATAGACTTCTTTGTGAACACGCTCCATATAAGTGCCAACTGTATTACGTGCGACGGCGTTAGAATTGGATGAAAGACCAGAGCCATCGTGATTGCCGTTCCAGACGAAAGTGGAAAGGGCGGTAGAATAACTTTCAATAAGCGAGTCTTTAGTGACTGCAGCATTTTCTGTGGTAGTAGTACCGGTTTTAGTAGCAGTCCAGACATCTGGAACAACATAACCAAAACTTTGTGAGCCGCCAGCAGCGTAAATGCTAAAACGGGCGCCACCATCACTCAAAATATCGGAAATCATATAGGCAACCTGATCGTCAACCACGCGCTTAGCAGGCGAGTCTGTCCACGATTCAATAACGTCACCAACTGAATTTTTTACTTCAAGTACATAGCTAACATCTTTGTATGAACCGCCGCGAGCGAGAGAAGCATAGGCATTGGCGTGTTCTACCATGCGGACATTACAACCAGAACCAATAGCGATAGAAAGGCCATAGCCACTACGGCCAGCACAATATGTCTTATCGCCAAGTGAGTGCGCAATTTCAAGTGAATTGTCTATACCATTAATATATAGTGCTTTTACGGCTGCGATATTAAGCGAATGACCGAGCGAAAAACGGATGGTAACTGGGCCATAGAACGAGTTGGTAGCGTTGGTCATAGTACAGCGACCACTAGCACCAGCGCAATATATTTTATCTATATTTTCGTCTTTCAAAATAGAGCCTGGTCCGTAGTTAATACCTTCACGCTGCATGAACAGTGGCGTATAGTCTAGGATTGGTTTGATTGAAGAGCCTGGTTCAATTAGGCCGTCGGCGGCAACATTATACTCACCGTAACTAGTGCCAAAGAAATCTACAGAACCAACCATTGCAATGACCTGTGAAGTTTCCACGTCAATAGAAACTAGTGCAATATTATCGGAGTCGTTCATATAAGTATACTCTCTACCCACCGCAACTGCATCTTCGGCGATTTGTTGGGCTCGATAATCAAGTGTCGTTTTAATAGTCCAACCGCCCGAACGCATAGTGGAAATGCCGTATTTTTCTTCAAGTTGTTTTTTAACTTCTAGAACAAAGTGTGGCGCTTTCATGCCGGCATACTGGCTTGACTCTGGACGGATGGCTGCGAGGATGTCAACTTGCTTAGCCGCTTCAGCTTCCTCTTTCGTGATGAAGCCCATTTCCGCCATTACGTCTAATGTATATTGTTGACGCCATATTAGCTGGTCATGTCCGTATTCATTATATGGATTAAGTACGGCCGGATTATTCGGGATGGCAGCGATGAGAGCAGACTCAGCTAAAGTTAAATCTTTGGCGGATTTACCAAAGTAAGTCTGCGCAGCGGACTCCACACCGTTGCGACGACCACCGTACGGTGATTGATTGAGATACATAGTGATAATCTGGTCTTTGTTATACATGCGTTCAAGCTCTATAGCTAAAATTAGCTCTTTGATTTTACGGGCAAGACCACCACGGTTAGCACTTTGTGCTTCATCGGCAAAATAGACCTGCTTAATGAGCTGCTGAGTCAATGTGGAACCACCCTGAACTTGTTTACCGGTCACAGTACTAATGATTGCACGCGCGAGACCGAAAAAATCTACACCAATATGGTTGTAAAAATTACGGTCTTCAATTGCAATGGTTGCTTGATACATATATGGCGAGATATTATCCGAATCAACAACTAGGCGATAGTTGTTGCTACCAGTATCTTTCCAAAGCACTTCGCCATTACGGTCAAGATAAGTATTGACTGTTTCTTCAATTGACATCTCGTCGAGACGAATAGCATCTAAGTCTTTCTTGTAGTAGAGAAATAGTCCGCCGATACCGATGATGACTAGAATAATAAGGACACCGATAGTTTTCAAAATTGCTTTTTGACCTCGCCACGAGAACCACCATTTGAATACCCGCTTCGGATGGAGCCGTGCAAAGAATCTTTTGACTGGTTGCTTCGGTAACTTGGCCAGCTCTTCTGCGCGACGACGGGAAGCAAGCTCTTTTTTTGCTTTGCGTTTTTCGCGGTGGTTATCCCAAAAACTACCCTGCTTAGGTTTCTTAACCGTTTTCTTTGTTGGTTTATTATTTGTTGCCATTGACTCGTTTATCTCTTTTTCATTTGATGGTAAAATAACATCCACATTCTTATTTTTAACCATATAAACATTATATCACGTGTTATAATAAAAAATATGAAAAAGTTTCGGTTTAAGTCAGTGGTAGCCATGGCAAATGCCAAAATGTCAGTGAAGTCTGCAGCAATCGTATTGGCGTCATCTACTTTGATTTCAGCACTACTTGGACTATTTCGTGACCGTCTACTTAATTCATACTATCTTGGCACTTATCCAACTGGAATCGATGCATACACAGCCGCTTTTACGATTCCAGATTTTATGTTTTTCATCTTAACGTCTGGAGCACTCGCGGTATCGTTTATTCCAGTTTTTAACCAACGATTGATGACTGGAAATAAGAAATCTGCTTGGGAGTTGTCTTCGTCACTATTGAACCTGCTAGCGCTACTAACATTAATTACAAGTATATTAATTATGATTTTTGCCGACCCGCTTATTCGCTACGTGGTATCACCTGGTTTGGATGAATCGGGAATGATTCT
>JAZUND010000007.1:0-3161 GCA_045603965.1 Candidatus Nanosyncoccus sp.
ATCTCCAATAGGGCATACTGAGAATATATTCCAAAAAGGACGAGTGCGCCGCCGATGAACATTTTGATGACGCCGAAGAGATTACGCTTGAAATAACCATACGCAAAAAGCAGTGTACCACAGAAAGCGATGGACAATGCAATGGCTTCTGCCACAGCAATAATGCCAATGAAATCAGACATAAATAATCCTCCTTTTAATGTGCGATGTGGTTTAGCGCCAAAATTAGTAATATAATAGCATAGATGATGCATTTTTGCAAGTTATGGCTTTACTCGTTCCAGTCAGGCGATTTGATTTTTACGGTCAAATATGGTATTATTATGGTAGGCTCTTTTTAGAGAGTACTTTTATAAAGGAGTGTGTGAAAATTGGAAAGAAAATGCATAGCGCTTAATAAGCATGTGGACGAAGTGATGCCGGAGGGAATTCGTGAGTTCGTGTCGGCGCACTGGATAGATGCCATTAGGGAGTTTTGGTGCGCATATTGCGGAAAGCCGCTAACCGGTAATTATCCCATGAAGATTTCTTTGAGAAGAAACAGCGTTTATACCTTTTTGCCGATTTGCTACTGTCATAATGACGGCCTGGATGGACATGAATTGTTCTTCCGAATTATCAAACGCAGGGATGGGAGGCCTGAGCGCTACCAGTTGGGGTTTTGCCTTAAATCGTCGTGCGATAATATTTGGGCGGATTATCTTAAGAATGGTAGTGATGAGGCGGTGTTGGATAATCTTCTCCCGATACATGATTTCTGGGAGAGTTGCTATCTGCTGCCCGATGGCAATCTGTTGGTTCCGGCGACAGACGGCAATTTGTTCGTGACGATACTTCGTCTTAACGACACATATCGCAATACCACCAAGCGTTATTACAACGAGAAATACGAAGTGAAAGTTCGACAAAACGGTTTTCAAAGACCTATCGTAGTGACTGGTGACGATGCTGGCGCGGAGTTTAATTTCGAGGTGCGAGAACTCAATGACAAGAATGTAGCGATGTCGCAACGAGATGGTTTGGTGGTAATGGGGGTTGCTAGTGGATGGTGGATTGCTTTCAGTAAAAAGGAACTGATGCCGTTCGCTATAGAAGCCGACAAAAAGAATAACTACCTACTATATGTGGTGCCGACCTTCGGAGTGGAGCCGGGTAATCTTATCGTCAAAGATGAGAAGTATTACTTTGTGACTTCCCTGAAAGATGGTGGCGTCTGGGGAACCGAAGTGACTGGTGGGCGTATAGGTGGAGAATACCGCATCGACCCGGAGAATAAGGTTCTCGGTTCAGGCATTTATTACAAGGTGATTGCAGTGGCTGATGCGACCGTCGATGCTAAAAAACTCGACAGAGTAGCCGCTAGCAATTCAATGCTGGATGATGCGGCGATGGCGAAGATTTTTATGTTGTCGTCGATGATGGAAAACAGCGGAAAGCCGGGACTCAAAAATTTGCTGGTACCGCTGGCGTTCACGACAAACAAGAATGCCGACGTAGCGGCTCGCACGGTGATGCTTTACGCAATGTTGAACGGAATGTTCGGTAGCGAATGATTTTAAAGAGGGGGTGCTGATTATGGTCGAAACTCTTGTGATAGCGAACGCAATTTTTGTTCCGATGGAAATTCTTCTCAAATTGTTCTTTTTCGGGCCTGGTCCTTCGGAGAACTATCCTGGAATATGGGTTTTCTTACTGATCGTATTCAACGCATTCTTGTACTTTTTTATCTAAACACAGCGCCTCGGCTTGGATGCCGAGGCTTTTTATTTGCCTAATGATGTGGGCGCAGAGGCAAATCAACAGCCCAATCGCCTGGGCTGGTATCGGAATAAATAATTGAATCTTGGCCCATCTGTTCTTTGGTGCGGAGAAGGTTCTCACGTGGGTGGCTTTTGCTAATGGCGACTTGCTTCTTGATACCAAGTTTGTCAAGTTGCTCGGCATAATGACGACGAAGCTTCTCGGCGGTTTTTGGGCTTAGCTTATCAAGAATGTTGGCGAATTTGTTAACTACGGTGAGAGAGGCGGCGCCAACTTTGCCGTCTTCGTTCATTTTACGTAAGGTGTCGATAGTTTCTTTGGGAAGGCGTGTCCAAAGGTAGCCAGTTTGCTTGCCGTAACCATCAGCATGGTCGGTAACGATGGTGGAATTGGAGAAAAATAGTTCGACACCCGGCAATTTGACGGCAAACTCTCGTGTTTTTTCAGGACCGAGTGATTTTTCAGCGAGGTCGTAACTGATAACCGGCGCAATGCCACCGTTTAGAATTTTGGAATTTTCTGGGAAGGCCTCATGGATGGACTTGAGAATACTGGGAGAGAGGGTGGCAAAAATGGCCGTGTCGGTAAGGTTACGAGCTTCAAGAAGTTCTTTGACATTGACTAAAAGTTGAGGGTGGGACCTGATGGAAGCGCCGAGTTCTTTGATTTCAAGCACGACACGATGGTTGGGGTTGTCATCTTGGTATTTTTTGAGAATGTCAAGACCATCTTCTAGGGAAAGACGTTGGCCTTCTTGCTCAACTTCCTCACTACTTAACTTATGAATATGTTCAGAGAAGAGAAAACGAGCGCCAGCACGAGGTGAGTGTGAAATCCAGGGCTTGCCTTCTTCATCAAAACGAATATCAAGTTCGGGGATACTGGTGCCACTTTGTAGTTCGTGCTCAAGGGCTTCTTTGGTGTTGATTTGTTTATGGTTAATGACATTATAGCCTATCTGATTGGCGAGTGATTTATCAACATCGCCGAGGGCGGCCTCTAATTGTTTAATGAGAGCGTCGGCTTGAACGTCTTCTGGGGTCATTTCGATTTCGGTTTGAGCCACAAGAGCTTCTTGGTCTTGCTTGGCTTTTTCAATGGCACAGATGGTATTAGCGATGCTGCCGAATTTGCGGTAGAGGTGGGCGCGATCTAGTATTTTTTCGTAGTGGTCTTTCATACTGTTGGTGGCATTGTCTGTAATGATGCCTGGCGGAATTGCGTCTGGTTTGGAGGTATCAGCGAGGCCGCTCCAATCAGTGGAGCCTTGCTGTAATGAAGAATTGAGAGTTTCCATAGTTTGATTATAACAATTATGTCTATAGTTGTCTATTGCCATTGGCTCTATATAGTGCTTGAATTGTTTGCATAAAAAAGCCCCCACCCGTAGTGGGTGAGGG
>JAZUND010000008.1:0-5449 GCA_045603965.1 Candidatus Nanosyncoccus sp.
CGAAAAGTCTGGATAAACACTTCGGCTGTATCCATATGACCTCGCCCCACTCGCCCGATCACCTGCGTGAGAAGCTGAAACACTTTTTCCTCTGCCGCAAAATCCGGCAACGATAGCCCCGCATCCGCTTGCACTACGCCCACCGTCGCTAATTTTGGTAGATCCAATCCTTTCGCCAAAGTCTGCGTTCCAATCAATATATCCACCTCGCCATCTCGTACCGCAGAATACAGCGCATCCATCCCTTCACCTTTTTTATTATCGGCGTCAAACCGTCTTACTCTCGCGTCAGGGAACAGCCGCATAATCTCGCTCTCTAGCAATTTCGTCCCAAACCCCTTATGAACCAAATCTGGATGCCCACATTTTGGACACCCCACTGGCACTGAGCAAGAGTATCCGCATGTATGACATTGTAATACATAATCATCCGCGTGCAGAGTCAGTGGCAAAAAACAATTCGGGCACAGCATCTCCTCGCCACATTTCTCGCAGATTGTAAGTGGCGACGACCCACGCCGATTATGAAAAATCAACGTCTGCCTTCCTGCGTCCAAATTCTTCCTCATCGCCGCAAGCAGGGCATTGGAAAAATACCGGTTTTTCGTAAAGTTATCCCGATTTTTAAAATCAATAACCTTAATATCTGGTTTCATTGCTGACGCCTTGGCCTTCTCAGTTAAACATATTAACCCGCCTCTTTCTCGTGCCAAATAATAATCTTCTACCGTTGGGGTAGCCGAACCCAGTAAACAATCACACCCGCAAGATTTTGCTATGAAGCTCGCTACCCGCACTGCTGAGTATTTCGGCGTATTTTCTTGATAGTAAGTCGTCTCGTGTTCCTCGTCTATAATAATTAGCCCCAATTCCTTTACTGGCGCGAAAAGTGCCGACCTCGGCCCCACTATTATCAAAGGCTCCTCCGCCTCTAAAATTCTCTCAAAAATCAAATGCCGCTCCGCCTCAGTCTGCCGTGAGTGAATTAGCACCACCGCTTTATTAAATACTTCCCGAAACACCCGTACTAACTGTCCAGTTAACGCAATTTCTGGCACCAAGAGTACGACCGATTTATGCCCATTAAACGCATTTAGAGCCATTCTGAGGTATATGTTGGTTTTACCACTACCAGTAACGCCAAATAGCAGTTTCGTGGCTCCTGGAGCCTTCTGGAGGCCTTCTAGCGCATTTTTCTGGGCAGGGTTGAGCGGAATTGTGGCATGGATGGCGGGTGACGGACTTGGAGGGGGACCACCAAAATTTTTGCTCTGCAAAACATTTTGGGGGAGGAAAGTCCGGCAGGACCCGCTGTCATGAATAGCGCTTTGTTCGGTTCCGTTCGGCTTTGTTCGGCGTTTCTTCTCCACCCCAGTCGGCAAGATTAAAGACACCGCTGACCCCGACGGCGCCAAATAATACTCATGTATAAACTTCACCACCGCCAGCAGATGCTTCGGCAGTGGCTTTGAATACAAAACTTTCAAAATCGTCTTCGTTTTAAAATCCGGTTGCGCAACTTTTTTAATAACCACACCGGGCACGTTCCGTCGCCCCACTGGCACTACCACAATTTGCCCAGGTAAAAGGGAACCATCATAATCATAGGTCAGCGCCTCCACCTTACCTTCCGGTATTACCTCATAAAACATACCCATATTATAACACCCAGAACCTTAAATGAATTGTTGTAAAAAATACATCTTTTTGCTACAATAAGAGTAAATAAGCGAGGTAATATGTTAGATATATTTGTCACATCACGCGTACGCCGCAAAATTCTAGTCGTTTTTGCTAAATACCCAGATTTCAAGACTCACACCAGAGGTCTAGCGAAGCTCATCAAGGAAGACCCAGGCAACATTCAACGCGAACTGGAGCGTCTAGCCGAGGGTAAGTTCTTAATAGTCACCAAAAAAGGCCGCACTAAGATATATCAAACCAACAAGCAATTTCCAATTTTAAAAGAGCTCCAAAGTATCGTTATCAAGAGTCAACGTGGTAATAAACCATCTAAAACCATCGGCTAACAGGGGTAATCAGTGAATAAACTTTTTGAACAGCTGATAAAAAAACGCGGCTTAGCCGACAGCTATCTTCATCCGCGATACGAGACTTTACAAGATCCTGTCAAAATGCCTGACATGGATAAGGCCACCTCTCGCATCAAAAAGGCTATTGATGACCAAGAAAATGTTCTCATCTATGGCGATTACGACGTAGATGGCGTCACTGCCAGCACTTTGATGGAAAATGCTCTCATTCTGGCAGGACTTAGTCAAAGCAATATCGGTATTATGCTTCCAGATCGTTTCGTGGATGGTTACGGCATGAGTCCTCGCCTCATTGAGCGCGCAAAGGCCACCAAGTCCACCCTAGTTATTACCGTAGATTGCGGTTCACGTAACCACGCCATCATTGATGAGCTGAACATTCGCCATATAGACACAATCGTCACCGATCACCATGAATGTGGCGATACATTACCCGCCGCCATCGCCGTCGTTAATCCAAAGCGCCAAGACACCGAAGTCCCCATAAGTTTGCAACATCTCGCTGGCGTCGGAGTCGCGTTTAAGCTCGCCCAATCTCTCGTGAGCCAAGGTCTTATCAAAAACGGTCAAGAGAAATGGCTCCTAGATCTCGTACTTCTTGGCACCATCTGTGATAGTATGTTGCTTACGGAAGAGAACCGCACTCTTACTTTCTATGGTGCCAAAGTACTCGCCAGAACGCGACGCCCAGGGCTTAAAGAACTCATGCGTACCGCCAAGGTCAAATCTATCACTGCTGAGTCAATCGGTTTTCAAATCGGCCCACGCCTCAATGCTGCCGGTCGTCTAGAAACTGCTGAGCTTTCCCTGGAGCTACTACGCACGTCTTCCGCCGCCGAAGCTGCTTCCATCGCAGCCAAATTAGAAGAGCTCAATAATAAACGTCGCACCGAACAACGCGCCGCCACTGACGAAATCGCCGCTCGTCCACGCACCGACGACCCAGTTATTATTGAGACCGGTCAGTGGCATGAAGGTATTCTAGGCATCGTCGCTGGTCGCCTAGTGGAAAATTATCACAAGCCTGCCTTTGTCCTTGCTGAAACCGACCCGGATATTTTTAAAGGTTCTGGTCGGAGTTTTGGTGATTTTAATCTAGCCGATGCTCTGAACTTTGCCAAAGACTCCATCATTAGCGGTGGTGGTCATGCTGGTGCCGCTGGCGTCAAAGTTCACCGTAAAGACCTCTATCGTTTCCGCGAACAAATCAATGAATATTATCATAGCCTTCATCTTGTCGGCCAAGACCAATATCTAAAAACCAATGCCGAACTAGTCACTTCCGCATTGAAGGATATTTCGCTAGATTTTCTTTCCGAACTTAAACAACTCGAACCTTTCGGTGCCGGAAACGAAGAGCCAGCTATTTGCATTAGTAACCCGGAAATTCTCACTGTAAAACGCATGGGCGACAAAGGCCAGCACCTTCGTATTGACCTCAAAGGTACAGATGGCGGCATTCTCAAATGCGTTGCTTTCTCCGCTCCTGAGCCTTGGTTTAGATTAGATAATTACGATTCGCACGACTTCATTGTGAAACCCGTCGAAAACGAATGGAACGGCGTCCGCTCAGCTGAAGCTAGACTAATCGATATCTCATGATATAATATCTATAATATGAAAAAAGTTATCTTAAAATGCAAATTAGAGAACCGTGATAAGTTTGAAGACAAGCTAAATGAAATCAATTTAGAATTTGGATCAATTTATTGGCAGCATGACCGTATTTACGTTCCGCGCAGCTATAAACGAGGAATGAATCTTCCGCGTCTTATCATGCGTACTGAAATGCACGCCGTAGACGAACCACCGAAATACGACCTCATATTGCGCCGTCATATTGAGGATTCCGGCATAGATATCACCGAAGTTACTCCAGTTGCCGACTACTCTACTACCGTTAATATCATCTTGCAACTTGGATTTAAGCCAGCTGCTGAGGTTTCTCGCCGTCGCCAAGAACTCAGCACCGGTGAGGGAACGGTTATCTATTTAGATGAATTAGATAACCGCCCAGGCGAATCCTATGCTAAGATAGAATCTGTCCTAACCGATGCCGACTCTGTTACAGAAGCTAGGGAAGACCTCAGGAAGACTTTCGAAACTCTCGGCGAATCCACTATTATTGAATCAGCCTATTTTGAATTATAGTTGTCCTCTTGGCGGCTCACCATCTGGCTCTCCCAGTAGTTTTTTAGATTTAATCTCATATCGCCTACCATTTACTGGCGATACATAGTAATCTTCATTAAGCAAATTCACAAACATCGTGAGGTCTTTATCATCCATGATGATAATAGAGCCATCATCATCTGTCATCAGATCAAGTTGCATTTCGTCCGCATAGTCCAGCAACTTATCCTGCGGCATTTCTTCTGCAATATCCATCGCTTGTACTTTCTTAAGGATTGGTTTCTTATCCGCGAGCAGTGCATCAAGCGTTAGGCCTTCAGCAAACGACAATTTATATTTCTCAGTCAGCTCCTTAGCCTTCGCCTCTGCTATCACTTGTGATTTGAAATCATACTGGAACAAATTCTCAAATTTAGCTTGGTTAAATACGACAATCGTTCCATCCACAATCGCTACCTGGTTATCCTCCGGCATTTTAAGGGCAATCTCCGCCGAGAACGGCTCAAATGATTCGCCATTGATCTCCCACGAAGTCGCACCTTTCAGCGCCGACGATGCCGGCAGCAACTTCGCGATATAGAAAGTCTTCATCCCTTCATCGCCAGGATAAGTAAACTTCGCGATGATGCCTTTCACCTTCTTAAAGTCATACTCATTCTCAGAAAAGTAATCAATATCCTTGTACTCATTCTCAATCAAGTGCACCAGCGTTTCCGCTCGTCCAACCTTAGAAAGGGAAGTACGATAAATCACCTTCTCTTCGCCATCCGCCTTTTCATATTCGCGGCATTCCAATCCTTTATCAGCCTCTTCTATAATATAGTGTATCGCTTCCTGCATAAACATCGACTTCACTGCCCCCGTCAATTTATCCGAGTATTTAATCTTATATGGAGTATAGTTCTTATTAAATAAGAACAGTTCCGCCGATACATTATTTTTTACCTCGTCAATCTCATTCGCCCACAAAAAGACATCAAACGGCTCTTCGCCACCAACCATCGTACCACCCGCATTTTCAGTATTATCCATATTTACCTCACTTATTTTCTATATTGTATCACAACTTTATGCTATAATTAAACTGTTCTAAGTTCAATTTTTCACAATTTGGCGCGCAAAACTGGTTAAATCTGAGTCAATGTGGAGCACTCGCTCCAGTCGGCTCAGAAGCCAGATTGTAGAAAATGAACTTAGAACACTCATAGCGAGTGTTCCACTTTTTTATAAAGTCTCTCGCGTATCATCAAATAATTGGCGTC
>JAZUND010000009.1:0-3372 GCA_045603965.1 Candidatus Nanosyncoccus sp.
ACTTCAGTGTCTAGGCGGACTTCTACGCGTTTATACATATCATTGGCTCTGCCAGTAGAGTCTATGACGACCTGAGTGGTATCTATGGCAGTAGTACTGCCGTCATTTTCATATTCGTTAGTAAACACGCAGGCTTGCCCATTACAGGTAAAATCTACCGAGAAGGTAGTTGCTGGTCCGCCGTAAGGAAGCGAAACAATAAAGGAGAAAGTTTCATTAGCGCGATTATTGCCACCTACGGGTTTCGGTAATTCCATTTCTACAGAACAAGCGAAATCGTCTAGTTTATTACTGTCACAATAAACTAAATAAGGGTAATTCTTCCCGTGATTATTAGTGCTAGCTATTTGCGTGTCGCTTAGGAAATTTAGACCATCTACACCGGTGGATTCGTTGTATAAACCTACGTAGGTAGAGGTATTGGTGACTGGTGTAGATGATTTAGCGAGATTCTTGTCGCCAGTAGGAACGAAAAACATAGTCATATGATCCGATGCGCTTGATGTGGATTTGCCGTTTAATTGGTCAAAAGTAAAACCAATGTTTGGGGTCTGGATGATTTGGAAGGCAATAGTGGCCGGAGTAGGAGTATCTGCTTTGCCAATTGGCTGAAAAGCAACTTTATTATTGGCGATGTTGGTATATGCAAAATCCAAATTTCCTTCATTCATATGCCAACGCAAGGTAATTGTATCTACAGTGGAAGCAGCTTCCGTTTTTAATTTGACGATTTTGTACGGATTGGCGATATTTAAGGTGCCGTAAATGTTCTGTGGATCCGTATAAATCTCTACGCAGGTATAAGCTTGGTCTAACTCACTATTAGTGCGGCCGGTGGACGTCTGTTCCAAACTGATTTCACCTATCTCGTCTTGTTTCTTAGTATTACCAGTTTTGCCTATACGGCCAAGAATATGTGCCACCATATCACAGCTTGGATGCTGTACCCAGTAAACAATATCCTGACAAGTTACGGAATCCGTAGATGAGTCTAAGGAAGTACTAGTGGTAGCGAGGGCAGGGTACATGTTGATGCAGTTGCGATAATTAGCGTAAGCAAGTTTGGCTTCTTCTACACCCGCCATGGCGGAATCATAGGCGGATTGCGCAAGGTCGTCGTTGGAAGAACGAATTATTTCAGAGATGATGGCGGTAGCGAAACTAGTAGCCAAAATCACTAAAATAAGGGTAGAAATTGCCACAATATAAAATGAGGCAGCACCAGATTTGAAACTTGGGCGATTCGTTAACATTTATGGTTAAATTATACGCTTACAGGCGAAGTGAGTCAAGTTTATACGAGAGCCCAGTTATTTGCGCCTAGCGCGCGGATACGGGATTTAATCTCCAGCAAGGTGGTGGCTTGGTTAAATACCTCTGGTGGAAGATGGGTGATTCGCATGATATCGTCGCCCTTGCGGGCGCCGCCAGCGAGAGCTTGGAGAATTTTTGTTTCGACGTCTGTATCGCCGAAAAGGTTTTGCCGACGAAGCTTATGCTGGCTACTGATTTGTTCTTCTGGAAATAATAACTCCAAGACATCTCGCGGCTCAGTATATGGACGGGCGCCTTGAGCAATGAGTTTGTTACAACCTTGTGAATACGGACTAGTAATATTGCCCGGAACAGCAAAAACTTCCTTACCTTGGTTGATAGCATGCGTGGCGGTATTAAGTGAACCAGATTGCACGGCGGCCTCTACGACGACCACTACATCGGCGAGACCCGAAATAATACGATTACGCTCCAAAAAACTATATCGCGTAATTGGACTACTCCCTGGGGCGTATTCCGATATAATGGCGCCGCCTTTTTCTAAAATTTCGGTGGCAAGAGGTTTATGCGCTTTGGGGTAGATATTATCTATGGCGGTGCCAAGTACCGCGATGGTGGTGCCACCAGCATCAAGACAACCTTTGTGACCGATACTGTCAATGCCATAGGCGAGGCCTGAGATTATTATTACATTATGCTTCGCAAGCTCGTAAGCCAGCCTGTAAGCCACCTCCTCACCGTACTTTGTATTGTGTCTGGAGCCTACGATAGCGACGGTTTTGGGTCGTATCTGTTTGCCATTTTCTGACACATTTTCTGGCAATTTTCCATAAAAATACAATGTTTTAGGCGTAAGCGCAATGGAACTTAACACCTCTGTAAAATTGTGTTCTTGGGGTGAGATTTGGTTGATTTTTTGAAAAAAGTGTGAAAAAAGTGTTGACATAATTTCTCCTGTGTGCTATAATGATTACAGTTAGGGCTTGAAAAAGTCCTACACCGCACCTAAATAAGTTATAATTTCAGCTATACTTATTTAAGTTTAGCAGAAATTGCGTGCTTTTGAAACTCTTTCGCGCAATAAATTTCTTCATGGTTTATTGTTATAAGTATTACCTCCACTTAGAAAGGGAGCATTTCAAAGGCATAGCAATCCCTCTAACCGGCGGGCCCCAAGTTTGTGTGAGGTGGGTCGCGCTTCCGGGGTTCACCCGGTATAGAAGTGAAGAGTTAGAGGGCCAAAAAACCGTCAGGTGATGCCCACCCTTACCTGACGGTTTTTTGGTGTCTTGGGTGCTACGCTTCGTCAAGAGATGCGCTACTCACTCGCCGCACCTCAAGTGCGGCTCGATCCGTTGCTCCTCTTTCCTTGCGTAGCATCCCAATCCAACCAAAAACCGTGAGTGCGGCTTGCTTGCTCCTTCTTCCTCGTATGGCATCCATAGCAAAGCAAAAAGAGCGCTAGCGTCTTGGGCGGAGCTGGTCAATGGCGGTGTGGGTTTCGAGGATTCTCATAAGTGTATTTTTCTCATACGACTCAGATGCTATAGCAGCCCGAAAAACAAGTTTACGGCAATTGTTGCGCCAATAAAAGTTAAACAGATTAGCACTATGCCGATGAGTCGGTGCTTACTTGCATTATTGTTACCTTTGCTGGTTGAGTTAACTAGATAATGAACGCCGAAGATAAGACACACTATACTTACCATGGCAACGGTGGCAGCAGTATGAAAGGATGTCCACCAAGGAATGCATAGCAATAAAATGACAAAACCAGATATTACAATAAAGAATATAGTTGCTGTTATTTGCAGGACTCTATTACCGGATGACTGTTTGATGACTTTTCCGGCCGTGTCTTTTTTTATATTTTTTACAATATCGGAGTGCTTTTTTTGTTGACTAATTTTTTGACGAATCAGCAGAACGGCACTAGCTAAAGATGACGCTATAAACACAATGAGGCTAATTGTTGCCAACCTAGCGGCAATTAATGAAATTTGATATTTTGCTTGAGTCGTAGACCCTGGCTGAAAATTGGAAAGCCATAAAAAGAAGCAAATTATGGCAAATGCGCCAGAGATAATCATGAAAAGG
>JAZUND010000010.1:0-10486 GCA_045603965.1 Candidatus Nanosyncoccus sp.
AGATGCGTCTGTGCTACATGGCGTTGAGGTGACGTTTATCATTAAAAATGGTTCAAAGGAAGGAAGCACTAAATTGCTAGAGCTATTCGGAATGCCGTTCGTTAAGGATACAAAGGAGGCTAAGTAATATGGCTAAGAAATCAGCAGTACTCCGTGACGAAAAACGACAAAAAATGTATGACAAGTATAAAGATAAGCGCGCAGCTTTGAAGGCGGCGGGAGATTTGGAAGGTTTGCAAAAGCTTCCACGCAATTCTAGCCCAACAAGACTGAAAAATCGCGATATGTTGGACGGTCGTCCACGCGGTTATATGCGCCGATTTGGATTAAGTCGTATTAATTTCCGGGAGAAAGCAAGTAAGGGCGAAATTCCTGGTGTAACTAAGAGTAGCTGGTAGGAGAAAGGAGAAACATGTCTATTGCATCTACAGATCAAATCGCCGACCTCATTACTCGCATTCGTAATGCTGTGCAAGTCGGTAAGACGGAAATCCTCGTACCTACTTCTAAGCTCAAAGTCGCAGTAGTTGAGGTTTTGGTAAAAAACGGCTATCTCGCTTCTTATGATGTCGTAGAAGGTTCGCCACGTGGTATGCTTCATGTGGTAATTAATGAGCCTGGTACGATAGTGAAGCTAAACGAGATTGACAAGGTTTCAAAACCTGGTCGTCGTGTGTATTCTGCCGCAGAAGATTTGCCAGTAGTAAAATCTGGTCGTGGTATGGTAATCGTATCTACTTCCAAAGGTTTAATGACTGGTAAAGAAGCAAAAAAGAATGGCTTGGGTGGCGAGATACTAGTACGCGTGTGGTAAGATTGATTGCTTGAGGGCAAAGTCAACCACTTAGTTAAATGCCACTATATATATTATATATAGTGGCATTTTTGTGGGGGGTTACCTTGATTTTTGAAGATAAGTGTGCTAGAGTAGAAGAAGATAATAGAGTGTGTAGGCTATTTGGTGGGTGCCGAACCTATTTTAACCAACGAGGAGGAAAGAGGATGGTTAGAAAGAATAGCAACTTAAAGCGGGCAAAGTATTGGATTGCCGTTTTGGCACTAGTTGTGTCAAGCGTGCCGATCTTGCCTGGTAATAATGCATGGGCGGATAGCGCTGGCTGTATTGGTTCTGATACGCCAAGTGCATTGAACAATGCAGTATCAAATGGAGCGGCAGAGGTTGAATTGACGCTTTGTGAGAGCGCTTCGTTTGAAAATTATCCTTACGGCATTAACCCTAACGCAACTAGTAAATTTACATTGCATCTTAATGGCAATACACTTAGACTTTCTACTTTTGCCGTAAAAAGTGGCGTGAGTGTGTATGTGGATGGCGGTACGATTACTCATAACGGCACTGACCAACTATTCCGTAATGATGGAACTGGCATTTTGACACTAGAAAATGTGACTTATAATGCTAAGGATAGTGGTGCACTCGTGCGAATGAACGCCGGAAGCACTGGAAAAACTTATATTAAGAGCGGTAATTACGCTAATGGCGGGAGTCTTTTTAGTGATAGATCTGGTGGTACTGCTAGCATCGAAATTAGTGGCGGTACCTTCAACCAAGATGTAGATACTTACACAGATGAGTCGCATGCGGCGTATAAAAATGGCAATGTGTGGTTGGTAGAAACTAAACTGACTAACGATAACATAACTGCGCCAGCTGGAATTACGATTAAGGAAGGTCAGGAGTATGATTTGGCTGGTGATGTAGTGTTGCCGGAAGATTCGACTTCTGGATTAACTTTCTATTCGCGAAACACGGCGGTAGCAAGTGTGGACGGCGCACAATTTGGGCGTACTGGAATGTTGCTCGGTGAGGGACTTGGTACGACTAGCGTAGCGATAAGGCCTTCATATGACACGAGTTTGATTAAAAATGTCAATGTGACAGTGGAGACTGGTCTGAGTGATATCAATGTATCTGACGTGGCGATGCTGCAAGAAGATACAAAGACAGTGACGATTGAGAATGTTTATTATTATGATCGTGCTAGCGGTGTGACTTATGAAGTGGTTTCTGCTGACGATAGGATTCAGGCTACTTTGAATGGGAACAATATCGAGATTGTGACTGGCGCAAATGGCAAAGTGGATGCCGGTCGTTATACTGTGACTGTTAAGGCTTTAGTAAATGGAGCGGAAGTAGTTTCAAAGGACTTTGGCGTAGTTATTGGCGAAGTGTTTGATGATTTTACACTTGAGCAGGCAGATGACAGTGGCGTAATTAACATCAATGAGGACGAATGGTTTGCATTGTCTGTCCGTGAGACTTCGACAATGGGTTCGGCTCAGGGTGTGGAGATTACTGGTATTGAGGTAACTCAAGGTGAAAACTTAATGCACGCTCGTGAAAACCGAATTGCTGGCGATAAGCAGGGTGCGGGTGCGGCGAAGATTAATGTGACTGCAAAATATACTAGCGATAACGGTAATGAATACGAATTGACAAAATCGTTTGACGTGAATGTTGTTTCGGTCTTGGAAAAGATTGCAGTACGCGAAGCGGATGACACTAGAAATACTGGTGTGAAATATGGTTCGGATGATGGCGAAGAATCATTGATTACATTTGATAAAGATGAAAGCAAAGAGCTAAAGATTTCTGTGCATCGTGCGAGTGCTGGAGTGAACTATGCGGTCACTTCAAGTGATACTGATGTAGCGAATGTTGCGCTCGACACGACTACGGGTAAATTTACGATTTCTAGCACCAAAGCTGGTGATGCACATGTCACTGTGACGGTGATTTCCAAAGATGGTAGCGTGGTGAAGACAAAGGAATTCGATGTAACCGTGAATCCGATTCTTGAAGAAGTGTTCGCGGATGATATTGAAATGTTCCAGGGTGATGCCACACAAATAGCGGCAACCGTCAATGACGATGTGGCTGTTGATTATGCCTATGCGGAAACTACCGATGGCACTGCAATTTTGACAGTTAGGGAAGGTGGCTATATCTTGACTGAAAAAGGAGATAACAAGTCTGGTGTTGCAAAGGTAACGATTACTGCTACTGATGCGAAAGGTAGAGTTGCAACGAAAGAAATTACCGTGACGGTGAACCCAGTGCTTAGCTCGTTGGAGCTTAAAGAGAATGAAATCACCATCTGGGAAGATGAGACCGGGAAGATTGAAGTTAAGCGAGCTGAAAATGTCTTAATCCAAGATAGCATCGTACTAAGCTATGATGGCTATGATGATACTATTATCTCAGTTGATGACAGTGGAAATATCACCGGTCTTCGTGATGGTACGACAGTGGTGACTGTAACTGGAACATTTACGGCACCGTCTGGCCGGACCTTCTCGCCAGAACATCCTACCGATGTAGTGGTGACGGTAAAATCTAGATTGGAGAGCATTACCGCAAAAGAATTGCATTTGAAGTCTAGAGACGAAGTATCTGGATTTGATGTGACGGTGGCACAAGAAGGGATTGAACCTACTTATGCTTACGAATTCAGCGATGGTAGCATTGCGCGTGTGAGACAGAGCAATGGCAAGATTTTGGCTCGCAAAGCTGGCGATACGGATGTAACAATTTATGCAACGCATTTTGGTAAGACTGTCAGCACGACTAGCAAGATGCATGTTTATGAAATGACAGTAAAATCAGACGCACAAAGCAACTGGTTCGGCGAAAACTGGCTTTACGGCGATTTGAAAGATAATAATACTTTCAACGTAAAGGTAGATGACAAAAATGAACTTGGTAAGATTAGCTATACGGTGAATGGCGCACAGGATGGTTTGGAAATCGACGTTGATGCAGGCACGATTGTGGCGAAGAAGGCTGGTGAATATGTCGTGACCTTTACGGATGCAATGGCCGATGAAAATGCAACTGTAGTCGGTACTTACGAAGTACATGTAAAAGTTTACGATTTGAAAGCAACGGCGCAGGATGAAAAAGTTGTGCGTGTTGGTGAAAAATTTGAGTACGAGATTGATGCGAGTAGCTACAACATCATTGAAACTCAAGTAGAATTTGAAGGGTCTGTAATTGAAACTAAGCGTGGTCTCGATTCTATTGATATTGATACAAACAATGAAAAATACGCCGAGGAGGGTGAGTACACGGTCACTATTCGCAATATTTCGGCAAGGAACCATGGACTTGGTAGTCAGAAAATTGTATTCACTTTCTACGTAGTGGCTCCGGAAGAAAATGAGTTTATTATTGTGAAGTCCGGTGATGAAGTTGAACTAACTACTAGCTCTTCTTGGGAAATCAATGTAGCACGCGATGTGCGCGAGGACGCTGATGTTGAAGTAGAAGCAGATGGTAAAACAATACTGTTTGATACTACCGATTTAGGGCTTGGAGTAAGAAATGTATTGATTGCGCATGAATTTGAGGATGGTACGGTAGCCGTCTTAAAGAGGGCAACAATACTGATCTACGACGTAGAAGCTGATGCAGAAACGGATGAAGAGGGCATTACGGCTCAAACACTGGAAGATTTCATCAATCAATTAGCGGCGGTTGAAAATCCTGAAGATGCTAAGGCTTTGGCCGATAAAGCTCAGAGAGTCTTTGGCGACAGGTGGCTGTTTACTGAAACGTTACTCGGGCTGTCGATGTTGGGCGGCCAGAAGATTAATACTCGTGTAGCAGTAACTGAAATCGAAGAAGAAGAGGTTGCTGACGAGCTACTAGAAATGGTTGCAAAATTAAACATTGATGGCGTAACTTATTACGATGTGTCGGTGTTGATGGAAACCGAGAATGGTTTGAAGCTTGGGCAACTACATGAGTTAAGTGACGTAATTACGGTGGCTTTGGCAAAGGCAGTTGATCCTGAAACTGGCTACATGCGTGAGTATATTGTAATTCGTCAACACGGGGATCAAATTGATATCTTTACTGAGGGCGATGGATTCAGAATTGTGGACGGAGTAATCTATGTGGATTCGGATAAGTTCTCCACCTATGCAGTGGCTTATGCGGATACACTTATAGCGAAAGCCCCAAATACCGGCGCGAAAACGGAAATTGCAAGTAGTTCTACAGCGAGCGCAATGACCGCGGTGCTTACATTGTTTGGTTTGATTGTGATGATTGGTGCAGTGAAGTTAGCCAAAAAATACAACTAACCATAATACATTGTGCAAAAATAGCTCCCTCCGGAGCTATTTTTGTTTTAAAAAAACTTGAAAAAATAAACATGGGCGGTTATAATGAAGTTAATAATGATAATCATAAGGAGGTTATTTTGAGAAAAATATCAAAAAGGATCGCTGGCGGAGTGGGGGCTTTGACTCTTCTCGGTTCTGGGATTATTGCTCCGTTCGCTGTATTTGCAGAAGGTGAACCAATGGTCGACGCTGGGAACTGTTTTGAGGCCGAGGGTAACACCTATGCGACTTTTGGCGCTGCAAGAGATGCGTTGGGGACGGAAGGTGGCGAGATCAAGTTGGTTTGTGATGCCGAAACCGACAAATACTTTGGTGTTAATAAGCCAAACATAACGTTCGATTTGAATGGCCATGCTTATACTACCACTAAGAGAGGCTTCCAGGTGAAAGGGGCTTATACATTTACTATTAAGGATAGTGTTGGTGATGGATCTTTGACGGCTGGAGAGGCAGCGGTGGATTTGTATAATGGTGCCAAAATGATTCTAGAAGGTGGGGATATTTATGCTAGTGATTGGGGCATTATCGTGTTCCATGATTCTGAGTTTGTGATGAATGGTGGTAGGGTCACTTGTACGGCGACTGATGGATGCTATGGCGTTACCGGTAATGGTACGACTAACCCTGAGGCTGGCACTTACGGTGCGAATGCGAAAATTACACTTAACGCAGGTGAGATTGTTTCTACTTACCTTGGTGTGTATGCTCCGCAGGCCGGTGGCGTTACTACGCTTGGCGAAGATTTAACTATCAATGCGAAGAATGCTGGTGTAGAGATTCGTGCTGGTGAGCTTAATGTGAATGGCGCAACTATCAGCGTAGATGCGGACGCTCCGTATAGTTCAAATAGTAACGGCAATGGTTCTACGGCTTCTGGTGTTGCGATTGCTGTTGCACAACATACGACGGCTCAGCCGATTGTCGCCAAAGTTACGGACGGTGTGTTTACTGCTCCAGTAGTATTTGATGAGTCTAACCCACAAAATAACGGGGACGATGATATTGCGAAGGTGTCCCTCTCTATTACCGGTGGAGAATTTAATGCTACAAATGGTGATCCGATTGTAGCAAGTAAAGATGTGACTGGATTTATTACTGGCGGTACGTATAATAAAGAGCCAAATACAGAATATATTGCAGAGGGGTATAAGGCTGTAGAAGAAGATAGTATGTATACTGTTTATCCACTTGCGACCGAGGTTACTTTGGGCAATGGTGAAGAGCTCGTTGAATTAACTTCTGGTGAAAGCCAAGCGATGAGAATTAATTATGCTCCAGAGGATGCTGCGGTAGAATTTGAAGTAACTACCGATAAGCCTGAGTTATTTGTGGAAGGTACTCCTAAAATCGTTGATAGTAACGGAATTCCTGGCATCGTCTTTAATGCTGAGCACAATATCAGCGGTGAAGCAACGATTACAGTTACTGAGAAACATAGTGGCAGGACGGCTTCGGTGAAAGTTAAAGTAACTGCAGTGATTAGTGGAGGTTTTGCTGAAAGTGAAGACAACACTGTCGCACACGTATATTTTGACAATGCAATCGAGGGCGAAAATCTTGCGATTGAGATTGCCGGTGAGGAAATGACAGATGATGAGAAGGCGAAGATTAGTCCATATCTCAAGGCCGTTTACGACATCAGCGTGGTTAATCAAGAAACAGGAGAGATTGTCCCGGTAGATAACAATAGCATTGATGTGACGCTATGGCTTAACGCTGCTGATTATAAAGGAATGAAGTATTTTAAGGTTGCTTATATTGACGAAGATGGCAAAATGGTTGAAACATTTGACACTGAAACACAGTTTTACGAAGAGAGTGAAGTTATTGCTTTATCCTTTACCACCACGCATCTTAGTGCCTATGGTATACTCGCTTCTGAAACAGAGTTTCCAAGTACTCTAGCTCCGGATACTGGTACGTATACTGTCGAGTTAGTATCGGCTAATGTGGCGGCGATTGTCACTGCGTCATTTGTGGGTGTCATTACGGCAGTTGGCAGTTTCGTATTTCTGACACGAAAACGTTAGCCTAGACGCTTGTTGGAAAACGAAGACGAATAGGGGGACAAAATGACATTTGTAGGTGGGGCATTTGTGAGTGAGAATCCTTTGGTATACCCAAGGGATTCTCACTTGTATTTTATTAATTTTGTGATATAATGGAAAAGATATTAAAGTAAAGGAAGATATGAGTCGTATCGGAAAACAACCCATCGATATTCCGGCGGGAGTGACAATTACGGTCGGCGATAGTGAGATTACTGTCGTTGGGCCTAAGGGTCAACTCACTGTTCCGGTTCAGCCAATGACTACCACGAAGGTAGAAGGCACTCAGGCTATCGTCACTCGTAAGGATGACGAGCCAAAATCTCGGGCTTGGCATGGTTTGCAAAGGGCGTTGCTCAATAACGCAGTGCAAGGTGTGACTAAGGGCTTCGAGAAGAAACTAGAAATTAACGGTGTAGGTTTCCGTCTATCTGGTGGTGGACAGGAAATTGAAATGGCGCTTGGTTTTTCACATCCAGTGAAATACAAGGCACCAGAAGGCGTGCAGCTTACCACTAATAAAATGGAAATCACTGTATCTGGCATTGACAAGCAAAAGGTCGGTCAAGTCGCAGCTGAAATTCGCGCACTGAAGAAGCCAGAGCCGTACAAGGGCAAAGGCATCAAGTATGTGGATGAGGTAATCATTCGCAAGGCTGGAAAGGCAGGTAAGAAATAATGGATAAGGTTTATAGAGCAAATCGTACTCGCGCTAAAATTCATGGTACGAGCGAGCGTCCAAGGTTAAGCGTTCATTTTTCAAACCTACACGTTATAGCGCAAGTAATTGATGACGATAAAAAGACTACGCTTGCTTATGCAACAACAGTTGGTGCAAAGATGACTGGCACTAAGACTGAGAAGGCTGCAAAGATTGGTGAGGAAATTGCAAAGAAAGCTAAGGCAGCGAAAGTTAGCAAAGTAGTCTTTGACCGTGGAAGTAAATTATATGCAGGACGCATGGCGGCACTCGCCGATGCGGCTCGCAAGGAAGGATTGGAGTTTTAATATGGCCGAAACTGAAAAGAATGCTCCAAGAGTAATTAATAAGTCCGGTACCCTCAAAATGGATGACAAGGTCGCGGCGACTAAGGAAGTCCGTGATATTGCCGGCAAGAAGATGGATCGCAGGAATCGTCGTGACCGTGTGCGTCTTAACGATGCACCAAAGGAATTTGACGAGATCACAATTGCGGTGGATCGTGTATCTCGTACAGTGGCTGGCGGGCGCAGGATGCGCTTTAAGGCACTTGTGGCGATTGGCAATCACAAGAACAAAGTCGGCATCGGTGTCGCTAAGGGTAACGACGTGACGACGGCGGTGGCAAAGGCTACTTCAAAAGCCAAGAAAACCATGGTAACTTTCAACATGGATGGGGAAACGATTTGCCATGAGACTAGAACTAAGGTGACTGGTGCAGATGTACTAATGAAACCAGCGGCACCTGGTACTGGTATTATTGCTGGTGGTACCGTACGTTCAATTATGGGTCTAACTGGTGTAAAGAATTTGATTTCCAAGTCACTAGGTTCAACCAACAAGGTCAACATTGCTTACGCAGTAATTGAGGGTTTGCGTGCTCAGACTCCACGCAGCGAGTGGGTCGGCACGAAAGCTGAAAAAGTTGTAAAAGCTGAAAAGCCAGTTACTAAGGTTGTAGCCAAGACAGCTACGAAAACTGCCGCCGCAAAGAAGCCAGCTACTAAAAAAGCTGCTTCCAAGAAGGAGGATAAGTAATGAAATACAATGATTTAGTGGTAGAGAAGAACACCCGTCCTTCTCGTAAAGGTCGTGGTATCTCGGCTGGTCAAGGTAAGACGGCTGGTCGTGGCACTAAGGGACAGAAAGCGCGTACTGGTCACTACAAGATGCCAACAGGTTTCATGGGTGGTCAGCGTGCGATTATGCAAGCCGTACCAAAGCTCAAAGGCTTTAAATCATTCCACACTAAAGCTGAGGTGATTTACACTGATCGCTTGAACGATCTTAAAGGTAAGGTTGACAACTTTGCGCTTGCTGAAGCGAGCTTGATTTCTTCGCCATTCGTTAAGGTGAAAGTGATTACTCGTGGTGAGCTGACTTCCAAGATTGATCTTGAAACGCAATTCGCTTCTAAGACTGCGATTGAGGCCATTAAGAAGGCTGGCGGTAGTTTTAAGAAAGTAGAAATCTTAAAGAAACCTGCAAAAAAAGCTGAATAATCCAAAAATAACCCCGAGAGGGGTTATTTTTGTGGTATAATACATCTAATAATAAGTGGAGTTACAGAATGGAAGAGAAGGAATTAAAGACTAGTCCGAAACAACGTATATTTATTTGCTTGATTGCAATTATTATGCTTGGTTCTATGATTGCAAGTTATGTGGCGATTGTGATGAATGGAAGTAAATCGTCTGATGGTAATAGTGAAATAGATCCGGCGAAAGTCGAACAATATTCAGCAGAATATAATAAGGAACTAGAGGAGTTTCACGAGGTAAGTAAGGGTGATTTTGCGAAGTACAGTGAGTATTTAGGTGAAGTAAGGACGTTTGACGAGGCGGCAGCGAATGAGGGTGGAGTAAAGACTAGAGATATTGTAGTAGGTGATGGTAAGGAATTGGCTGAAGGGGATACGAATTATCTAGCGTATTATGTAGGATTTTGTGCGGATGGGTCGGTGTTTGATTCGTCGTTAAACGATAAGGATAATCCGACGGCATTTGATAAGGCACTGAATGCGTCACTTGGAATGATAGATGGATGGAATACTGGTGTAGTGGGGATGAAGCTGGGTGGGATTCGGAAGATTACGATACCGGGTGAGTTGGCTTATGGTGATAAGATGGAGATTTGCGGTGGGTATAATAAACCGCTTAGGTTCTTGGTGATGGCGGTGGCGAATGAAGACCCACTCAAAACGGCGGCGAGTGAAGTAGATACAGCGTTTATGAAGCTGCAATATGCGTATTATGGAATTGACTACGATGCGCAGATGGGGCAATAAAAAGCTTGCGCATAAAATGAAGTTGTGCTAACATAAAAGTATGAAAGTAAAAAGCGTATACTTTATTGGGATTATTTTGTTAAGTGGCGTTTTTATGACGTCGGTTGTGCGTGGGCTTACGTATCAATCGGAAGTTGATTTACAATATACTTTTATACCATCACTTGAAGTTAGCTTTGATACTAATACTGGCTTTATTATTGAGGACTTGGCACCTGGTACGGCGGCATATAGTAATACGGTCACAGTAACCGCCAGTGGCAATACGGCGGATGGCTATAGTTTGCTTGCCAGTGTGGG
>JAZUND010000011.1:0-34398 GCA_045603965.1 Candidatus Nanosyncoccus sp.
CGAGTAGACATATCCACACCGTAAGCCTTGCGTGGCACACCATTTACCGCAGTAGTTGAAAGTACAGACTGAATCTTCACGGAATCAATGTTCTCGTCCGCATCAATCTGCTCAGCCACTTCCTTTGTAATCAACTGGTCCGCCTCAAGGTAACCAGGCACAGCTTCGGCCGTATAACGTCCAGCAATCCGCGCCACAAATTCAATGCCCGAGGCCTCGGTTTCTGACTTATACACTGTAAAGCCAGGATCCTCCGCCTCTTCGTCAGTCGTGAACACATCTTGAGATACGTCAACAAGACGACGAGTAAGGTAACCAGAGTCTGCCGTACGTAGAGCTGTAGACACCTGACCTTGACGTGCACCTCGAGTTGCGATAAACGACTCCAAAGTGTTCAGACCTTTCTTGTAAGACGACTTCACTGGGAGCTCGATTTCGTTGTTATTGATATCCACCATGATACCAATTTCTGCCGAAGCGAGCTTGATGTTAGAAATATTACCACGAGCGCCAGAGTTCACCATCACCGCAATGTCAGTATCCATTTCTGACAACTTGGATGATAGAAAATCCGAAATCTTTTTATCAATATCACGCCAGTTGGCAATCGTCAACTTATAACGCTCTTCGTCCGTCACAAGACCGTCGTTGTACTGTTGCTGAATGAGTGCCGTCTTCGCATCACCTTCCGCAATAAAGTCATCAATTTCATCATAGGTCGGATAATCATCCTTCGCCGTAGAAATAGAAGCAATCGTCTCGTACTCAAACGCCAAATCCTTAAGCGCATCTGCGGTATGCACCATTACCTCTGATCCATACAAATCAAAGATGTCAGCCATTACCTTAGACAAGTGTTTCTTAGTTTGCACTGAGTTATCATACGGATAATCCTCTGGCAAAATCTCATTGAAGATTACGCGCCCCAAAGTCGTATCACGAATTTCCTTCTTCGCAAATACTCGAATTGGAGTTTGAAGCGCAATAATTCCTTGGTCATAGGCCATCTCAGCTTCATAAACCGAAGAAAATGCCTTTGGATCACCAGTATCCGTACCAGGCTTATCATAAGTAAGATAATACGCACCTAGCACCACATCCTGATAAATAGCTAGCACTGGCGCACCATCCGCAGGTTTCAATAAATTCTTGGAAGCCGACATTAATTCTCTGGCCTCAGCTTGTGCTGCATCAGACAAAGGTAGGTGTACCGCCATTTGGTCACCATCGTAATCCGCATTGAAACCAGACGCTACGAGTGGATGGAGTTTAATCGCTTTACCATCAATAAGTCTCGGCTGGAATGCCTGCACCGACAAACGGTGAAGCGACGGAGCGCGGTTAAGAAGTACATACTTACCTTTAATTACTTCGTCAAGTGCATCCCAAACTACAGTTTCCTTCGTTTCTATAAGACGCGAAGCCGCACGAATGTTATTAGCATGTTCATTCGCAATCAACCACGAAATCACAAAAGGCTTAAAGAGTTCGAGCGCCATTTGCTTCGGCAAACCACATTCGTGAAGTTGTAGCTCTGGACCAACCACAATCACCGAGCGACCAGAATAGTCCACACGCTTACCGAGCAAATTCTGACGGAAACGACCTTGCTTACCTTTTAGTAAATCAGATAATGATTTGAGACGACGACGACCATTAGTTGAGTTCGCACCGTGCGAACCATGCGCTGCAGAATTATCAATTAAAGCATCCACTGCTTCTTGAAGCATCCTCATCTCATTACGACAAATCACCTCTGGTGCATTCAGATCCATCAATTTCTTCAAGCGATTATTACGGTTAATTACCCGGCGATACAAATCATTAAGATCAGACGTCGCAAACCGACCGCCAGGAAGCGCGATCATCGGACGTAGATCTGGCGGAATAACTGGAATTACCGTCAAAATCAAATCCTCTGGCTTAATTCCTGCCGCCTGCATCCCCTCAAGAGTCTTTAGACGCTTCTGGATTTTCTTTTCCTTTTGACCCTTAGCCTCCTCTTCTTCCTTGTGCAAATCTTCAATCAATTTATCAAGGTCAATTTCATCGAGCATCTTTTTAATTGCAGTGGCACCCATTTCCACCGTAATCAAATCTTCATATTCTTCAGGCAAATTGCGATACTCAACTTCCGTGATTACGCCACCCTTCTTGAATGACTCAAGCTGAGCCTTACGTGATTGATAATCACTTTCAAGTTCTTCTAGTTCCTTCGTGCGAGCCTCCGCCAAAGCCTTCGTGTCAGCCGTTTTCGACTTTGCTTCGTTCGCATAGCGCAGTTCAATTGCTTCACGCGCCGCTTTAGTTTGGGATTCTAGAGCCTCCAGTGTTTTTGCAATCTCTTCCGTTTTGACATCAGTCATAAGATATGTTGCAAAATATACAACCTTCTCAATATTCTTTACCGTAATATCAAGAAGTAGCGACAAAGCAGAAGGGATGCCACGCATGAACCAGATGTGCGCTACAGGAGCGGCCAACTCAATGTGCCCCATACGCTCGCGACGAGTAATAGATTTAGTTACTAAATTACCTTCCTTATCTACCGCCGCATCACGCGAACGTACACCTTTGAGCTTAGAATCATGCGGGTTAATATCCTTAGTTGGACCGAAGATTCTCTCGCAGAACAAACCATCACGTTCTGGCTTCTGAGTACGATAGTTAATTGTTTCCGGCTTGGTTACTTCGCCATAGCTCCAATTCAAAATGTCGTCGCGGCTTGCCACCGACAGCCTGATAGAGTCAAAGTCTGAAGCGCTGATAAAATTATCCATCCACGCCATATTAGAACTCCTCTCCGAGGTCAACTGTGCCTTCTTCTAGTTCTTCCGTTTCTTCAACTTCTGAACCTTCCAAATCGTCAGCCTCTGTTATTTCAATACCTTCTTCTTCCATCATTGCTGCGGCCTCATCTTCGTCAAGATCCACAATAGTTGGAGCGGTATCTTTCTTATGTTGATCGTAAATTGATTGATCGTCTTTGTCCTTTTCGATTTCACGCGAAGTTTTTTCAATCACGTCACCAGCGTCCGCCGATTCACCATGATCTAGAAGATCTACTTTAAGTCCTAAGCCCTGAAGTTCTTTTACTAACACGTTAAAGCCTTCCGGAAGCTTCGGACCTTCAATTGGTTCATGCTTAATAATCGCTTCGTAAGCTTTCGCACGACCATACACGTCATCGGACTTAATCGTGAGCATTTCTTGCAAAGTTGCTGCTGCGCCATAAGCCTCTAGAGCCCAGACCTCCATTTCTCCGAAACGCTGACCACCATTTTGTGCCTTACCGCCAAGTGGTTGCTGTGTCACCATCGTATATGGACCAGTCGAACGAGCGTGAATCTTGTCCTCCACCATGTGGTGAAGCTTCAGCATATGCATCACGCCGACCGAAGTCCGCTCATTAAACGGTTCACCAGTGAGACCATCATAAAGTTGCACTCTACCATCGCGTGCAAAGCCAGCTTTTTCAAGTTCATCGCTGATGACTTCATCTGGTACACCATTAAATGATGGTGTTGCTACTTTATAGCCTAATGCTCTCGCCGCCATACCAAGGTGCGTTTCGAATAACTGACCAAGATTCATACGTGACGGCACACCCATTGGTGAAAGCACGATGTCAATTGGGGTACCATCTTCCATAAATGGCATATCCTCTACTGGAAGCACACGCGATACCACACCTTTGTTACCGTGACGACCAGCAAGCTTATCGCCTACGCCAATCTTGCGCATCTCGGCTACGAAAATCTTAATCTGCATAATCACGCCAGCTTTAAGTTCGTGACCTTGTTCGCGAGTATAAATGCGTACATCCACCACTTTACCAGTCGATGCACCATTCATACGAATTGAAGTATCACGTACGTCCTTAGCCTTTTCACCAAAGATTGCACGGAGCAACCTCTCCTCAGACGAAAGTTCCTGTTCGCCTTTTGGTGTAATCTTACCCACCAAGATGTCACCATTTTTCACTTCAGAACCAACGGTCACAATACCGTCTTCGCCAAGATGACGCAAAGAATGCTCAGAAACATTTGGAATGTCCCGCGTGACTTGCTCTGGACCAAGTTTAGTTTCGCGTACTTCCACGTCAAAATCTTTAATGTTGATAGACGTCAAAGTATCATCTTCCACCAAACGGTTAGAAATCACAATCGCGTCATCCATGTTGTAACCACGCCATGGCATAAATGCCACCAAGAGATCACGTCCAAGTGCCAACTCTCCGTCATTCACTGATGCACCTTCAATTAAGGTGTCACCCTTTTTCACTTTTTGACCACGTGCAACTACAGTTCGTTGATTATAACAGCGATCATCATTCGTCTTTTCAAAATGCTGCAAAACATATTCACGGTCACCACCTTTATCGTAAGTGACGATCACCGATTTACCATCAGCCTTCTTCACCACGCCATTACCAGTCGCCATAACAAGTTGCGAGGTGTTCTTAGCAACTTCACGCTCAATGCCAGTACCAACCACTGGATTATCTTGGCGAAGTAGTGGCACCGCTTGCTTCTGCATAGCGCAGGCCATGAGTGACCGGTCAACACGGTTTTTCTCTACAAATGGAATCAGTGACGCCGACACGCCAAGAATTTCCTTGTGCGCCGCATCAATATGCGTCACACGAGATGCCTCCACCTGAGCAGGTGTTCCGTGCACGCGAGCCGACACCCAATCTTCCACAAATTTACCATCCTTGTCCAACTTCACCGATGCGTCAGCGATAATTTTATCCTGTTCCGTATCGGCATCCATGTAGACGACTTCGTTTGTCACCTTACCGTCTTTCACTACGCGATACGGCGCTTCAATGAAACCATACTCATTGATTCTTGCATAGGTAGCGAAGTTAAGCACAAGACCTACGTTGCCACCTTCCGGCGTTTCCACCGTACAAATACGACCATAATGAGTCGGATGCGCATCACGCACATCGAAACCTGCGCGTTCACGAGTTAAACCACCAGGGCCCATCGAACTTAAACGGCGCTTATGTGCAAGTTCGGAAAATGGGTTAACCTCGTCCATTAACTGCGAAAGTTGTGAGGTAGAGAAAAATTCCTTTACCGCAGCCACTACTGGACGTGAATTCAAAAGTTGAGACGGCGTAACATCTTCTGGATTTGCCATTGACATACGGTCTAGAATGTTACGCTGCAAACGAAGCATACCCAAACGGAATTGCCTTTGTACCAACTCGCCAACCAATTTTACACGACGATTAGAAAGCGAATCGATATCATCTGGCGCATCCTGCGTGTTATTGAGTCTAATTATCTCAGATACAATTGCTACCACATCTTGCATTTGCAAAGTGCGGTGCGCTGGATCGTTTGGCGTGTCAAATCCAAGCCGACGATTCATCTTAAACCGACCTACATTTGAATAATCATAACGTTTCGGATCAAAGAACATCCGCTCAATCATTGACTTTGCGTTCTCCACTGTCGCCAAATCGCCAGGACGAATCCTACGATAAACTTCTAGAAGAGCTTCACCTTGGCTTG
Organism: Candidatus Nanosyncoccus sp.; assembly: GCA_045603965.1. Lineage (GTDB taxonomy): Bacteria > Patescibacteriota > Saccharimonadia > Saccharimonadales > Saccharimonadaceae > Nanosyncoccus. The sequence goes on from JAZUND010000011.1 coordinate 5,529, forward strand.
AGGTAGTATCTTTTTCAAGTGTAATATCAATGTATTTTTTCTCGCCAGTATCAATATTCTCAAAAGCTTTCTTGATTTCCGATTTCGTCATACCAAGTGCTCGGAGAAATGTTGTCACTGGAAGCTTACGACGACGATCAATCTTTACGTTAATCGTGCCATTTACGGCAGTTTCAAATTCTAGCCATGCACCACGACCAGGAATCACCTTTGCACCGTAATAACGCTTAAGCCCAATCGTTTCCGCATTAAAGAATACACCCGCCGAACGAATCAACTGTGAAACCACCACACGTTCAGTTCCATTAATGATAAACGTTGCACGCTCCGTCATCCATGGATAATCACCAAAGTAAATATCCTGCTCTTTCTTCTCACCGGTCACTTTATTCTCAAGTTCTACCAGCACATGAAGCGGAGCTTCATAAGTCGCAAGATTATACTTCGCCATCTGCTCTGACTCTTTTGGCTCTTTAAAGTAATAATCTTTAAACCTCAGCGAAAACTTCTGCCCCGTATAGTCATCTATCGGGTTAAGTTCGGCAAAAACCTCGCGTAGGCCATTTTTGACAAAGTCGTCCCACGAATCTGTCTGATGCTGAGTCAGATCAGGAATCGGAAGCGCTTGGTCACCTTCAGTGAAGAATACTCTTTCACCTTCCTTTTGCTTTGTAGCCATTCTACCTCTTTTATTATTAGTGTTATTAATCTTTTTCGGTAATCCCCCAAGAACATTCTGTGCCCTGTCTCGTGATATTACCTTAGCGCCGAAGATTACTGCCCAGTCTCCCCCTAGAGAGTCGCCAGCTCTCATCAGTTACAAAAACAGGGCACACTACTTCTTATATTTCATTTTATCACACTTCTCCGCCAAACACAACATCATTTCTCAAACCAAAAAACACGTTCTCAACGACAAACGTGCTTTTTAGACATATATAAAACTCTCAACTATTGTGTTTTATTTTAAGCAAACTCGCAGTTAGTTAGCTTACATATTATTATACACGAGCATCATAATTCGTCAAGTACTTTTCAAAGAAAAATGACACCGTATTTTTGGCGCCACTTTTCCACCATATATTATATACTATATATTATATGTCTAAATCATCCAAATCCGCAAGTTCAGCACGCGTTTTTTCGGCAAGTTCCGAAGACTCAGATTCTTCCTCAGTATAATCATTCTCTTCAACCTCACTGACCGACTCTTCGGCAGTTTCTTCGTGTGCAGCTTCCGTATGGTCGTGGTGTTTCTCATACGAGCCGCCTTCTTCATCAGTGTTCACAATCTTTAAATTATACCTTGCATCTTGTTTAGTGCCAAGCGCACGAAGCAGCATTCGGATAGACTGTGCCGTCACGCCACGCTTACCAATCACGCGCCCTACGTCCTCTGGATCCACCGTCAAAGATAACAATACCCCCTTTTCATCAATTTTACGATCCACCGAAACTTTATCTGGATTGTTGACTAAGGTTTTTACAATGTATTCTACGAATTGCTGGTCAATAGTAGCCATAATTTCTCCATTTTAGTTTATATATTACCATTATAACAAAAAAGACCCTTTTTGAAAGAGTCTTTTCTGTAATGATTAAGCCTCAACTGAAGTTTCTTCCGCAGGCGTTTCTTCCTTAGGCTGATTCTTGCGAAGCTTATCAGCGTGTTTTACCTTAGCTGATTTCTTCGGAGCAAGTTTCACCCATTCTGGTAACTTCACACCATTCTTGGACAAGATGAAAGCCACACGAGTAGATGGTTGTGCGCCATTCTTAAGATATTTCTCCACTGCCTCCTTATCAAGCGTCAAAGCCTTGGTAGCAGGATTATAATTGCCGACCTCAGCCACAACGCGACCAGACAAAGGGTGGCGCTGCGCTTCTTGGACGACTATCCGGTACGTAGGGTAATGCGTCCGGCCATTACGTTGCATACGAATCGCAAGCATTGTTTCTCCTTAAATTATTTTCACTATTATATCACACTCTTGGCAAATTGAAAAGACTGCCGTTACGATATTTTTCTCTTCCCACCAAGCATCGCACGATATTTCTTCACCCCTTCGCGCGCGGCCTCCGTCTGCGCCTCTTGTTTAGAGTGTCCACTACCAGTACCAATTACTTTATCACCGGCACAAATCTCCACTGTGAAAGTTTTGTCATGATCTGGACCTTCTTCGCGAACAGTTTTATAAATCGGTGTCACGCCATCAATCTTCTGCGCAAGTTCCTGTACATACGACTTCGGATCGCGCCAACTCCCTTCTTCCAGAATCGCATCAATTTTAACCAAAATATGTTTCGCGATAAAATCCTTTGCCGCATCATATCCTTGATCCAAATAAATCGCCCCAATCACTGCCTCAAAACAATCCGCCAATATCACATCGTGCCCTCGCTCCGAACCATGCTTCTCGCCACGCGATAATCTAACTAGTGGCTCATAGCCTAATTCCTTACCAGCATCGCCAATTGACTCCGTTCTCACCAGTGCCGCCCTAAGTGCCGTCATAATTCCCTCAGGTTCGTCGTAAGTCCGGTACAAAAAATCTGAAGAAACTAATTCTAGCACCGCATCACCCAAGAACTCCAACCTTTCATTATGCTCTTTTGCAGCTCCACGATGTTCATTTAAATAGCTACGATGTGTCAAAGCCGTTACCAGCAAATTAATATCGTTAAATTCAAAGCCCAATTTCTCACGGGCAAAATCTTGATACGGTGTTGTATCCATCCGCCTTTTCCTCCAATTAAAATTCGCCTGCGCGAATTTTCTTCTTTGCAATTAGCATTAATTTTTCTATGTCTTCGTATTCAATCAAATCTAGTGCCTCCGCAAAAGAAAACCACTTGATTCCCTTCATCCACTTCTCGCCAGTTGGCATTTCGTGCCGGTCCATTGCCTGCACCAGATAAATCTGCGTCGTCATCAGCACCAACTTATCCGCCCGACGGTATTTGAAATGGATTTTACCTAACCACGTCAAAATATTGATGTTTCTAAGTCCAGTTTCTTCTTCAATCTCGCGTCGCGCCGTCATTTTTGCCGTCTCGCCTGGCTCTATGTGACCTTTCGGAATCGTCCACCGACCCTTTGAATCCTGAATCAGCAAAATCTGAATATCGGTCTGATCCGGTGTCAACCGAAAAACAATCCCACCCGAAGTCGGTTCGCGCACAATCTCTTGTATCGTTGTTTTCTTGCGAAAAACAGCCGATGTGAATTTCTGAAAAGGTGACTCCTTAATTCGCTCCGTCGGCAATGCTTCCGGAACCTTCAAAGTTCTCCTTGCCATCGGCTCCGATGGTCTTCTTTTTTGATCCATGATTATTTTCTTCTGTGATTCCGAGCTTTTTATAGGCCGTACCCAACACCCCATTGATGAATTTAGACGAATTTTCCGAACCAAAAGCCTTTGCTAGCTCCACGGCTTCGTTAATCGCTACCTTCGGGGGAATCTGCTCCCTACACTCAGACAATTCATATAGCCCCATCCGTAGGACATTTCTATCAATCGCCGCAATTGAACTAATTGGCCACTCTGGCGCCATCGGCTGCAAAGCCGTATCCAGTGTCTCAAAATTCTCCGACACCTTATGTGCCAGATTATAAACAAACTCCGTATCGCCCAAAGCTTTCTCGTATGGTTCAATATTTTTTGCGACAATTCTGTCCAAATCGACTTCCGGGTCTTTCGCGAGGGTTCTTAGTTCATATTCATACAAACTTTGCAGAACAATAACTCTACCTAAATGTCGATTACTTGCCATATTTTAAGCTTCTTTTTTCTTAGTAGTTTTAACTTTTAAGTTCGGGGTTTTCTTCTTGGTTTCAAAGGCTTTCACTGGGGAAGTCTTGTTCACTCTACGAGCAAGCTCCAAGCGAAGATGACTTCGACGAAGACCAGTCTTCCGTGGGCTACTCTGTTTTTTAGGTTCAGGCATTTTGCTCCTTAGTTTTAATAGATAATTTTCCTTATTCTATCACCTTATCAGAGTTTTTTCAAGGCTCTTTTAATCGCAGGTCTGTCAAACCCCACAATTCGCTCATCACCTATCTCCGTTACTGGCACAGTTTTAATCTCTGCATTTCCCCTTGCATCCACTTCTTCATATTCCACCCCCAACTCATCCAGCCAATCCATCAAAGCATGACAATACGCACAAGTCGGTGTTGTATAAATCTTAATCATAAACTATATTGTAACACAAAACATTAATCTCTCAAAACTCTCCGACATCACCGTCGCGCCCTCTCACCAATTGACAACATCGTCAAAATATATTACAATTATTCTAATCTGCTAACTATTAGCAAGTACTTTAAAAGGAGTGTTAAAAAATGTCCAAGAAAAAACCAGTCCGCGCTATCGACGAATTCATGCCGGACGGCAGTTTTACTCGCTCATTAGTATTTGAAAGTCCCAAAGGCAAAACCGAAATCGTCCCCTTCCCCACTGACAGCATGGTTATCATCCGCACCCCCACCGAACTCTACGACTGGTATGGTCGCAAGGTTAAATTGTCTCCCAAGATTCACCGTATTCTTCGTTTTTACGGCTCAGAAGCAAACGGCTCTCTTGTAGACTCAGCCAAAGAGCTTTTTCTCGCCGAGAAGACAAATGGCAAACTAACGCTTGCTACACTCACGATGGACCGCATCTACGATAAAAATCGCAACGTTCTCGAACCCATTGAGATACCTTGGTCCAAACAAGTCCGCACCGGTTGTCATATAAACCGCCGCCCCACCATCATCTCAGGAGAGCATGAATTTGACCAAATCGATAATTCGATTCTTGAAACCCCAGTTATGCAAGCATTCATCCTCGGTCTTCCTATCTACTACCACAAAGATAAAATCGACCTCTTTACTGGTCTTACGGGAGGCACGCTCGACGAAAGATATGCCTACACTGTCATCAGAAACAACATCAGCTCATCATTCAATTGGATGTTCAACTGTTTCGCCGAAAATCGCGACGCCATCATGCACGCTACCAAAGAACCTACGCATGGTTACGCCAACTATCTTCTTGGCAACATTACAGTATCAGAAGATGGCACCAGATTATCAGCGGTTTCCCCTTCAAGATACTATCGGAACGAAGAACGTTACTACAGAACCATCTCCACCGATATCGAAGTGGTCAAGCACATGTATCGTAAGGATGGTCAGTCATGCCTTTGGTGGTACTACGACGGCGGCGAGATCAAGGAATCACCTACCACTCCATAATTCAAAAGCGCTTCACTAAAGAAGCGCCTTTTTCATGAATTCATTATACCATATATCGCAATCCCCGCCGCCACCGATACGTTGAAAGACTCCTTTTTGCCCTTCATCGGTATTTCCACGAACAGGTCAATTATATCATACAGTGAATAATTAATCCCATTAACCTCCTCCCCTAGCACCAACACTACTTTGGATGAAAGCGCCTGGCTAAGCTTCGACGAGCCCAACTTATACAGAGGCACATCAGATATATTATTCTCTAGCCCCACTATCTGCCATCCCGCATCTCGACATTTTCTTAACTCCTGTAATATATCACCACACGCATAAATATCTAGCATGTCTTCCGCACCAAGCGCCGTCTTATGTATCTCTCGGTCTAATTTTTCTCTTAAATGTGGCAATAGCCCAGCATCATGCACTCTCGGCGTATACCCAGACAAAATCACTTTTGACACCCCAAACCCTTCCGCCGTCCGGAGAATCGCTCCCACGTTGTAACACGACCGTATATTATGTAACACCACTATCATTTCCATACCATATATGATATAATAAAAACCATGAATTTGCAAACAGTCACTGTCGTTCCTACCGAAACCGTCGAAGGCTACGCTGTTGCTCTAAACTCCGAGCAAGGTATTAAAGATCTTATGAGACTAAAGGACCGCGGTTTCAATTCTGGCAAAGTTTTCACTCTCGTTCCAGAATCCAAAGAAGCCATCGAGAAATACGTTCTCATCCCAGATCAAGCCAAACCTTTCATTGACCAATACCTCCCTGGCGAACTCACTATCATCTTGCCCAAAAATCCAGCCTTTCATCACTTTTACTACGATCATTACAACACCATCGGTATTCGCATTCCCGATCACCCTCTCTTTCCAAAATTGCTACAAGAAAACGGTGCCCTTATTCTCACTTCCGCTAATCCTCGCGGTGGCACTCCGAAGTCTCTCACCGGGCACCTTCCATCCACTATTTTAGATTTCACCGACCCCGAGAATCCGCAAATTATTCGTCAAGGTAATTTAGTCATTAACCTTTAACCGCACTCTCGCTGCCTACAATTCTTTTTGCCTCGAACAGCACCGTTGGTACCGCTGGTGGCGGCGTAAAGTCCGTTGGTCGCAAAGGGAGCCGAATCCGCGTTTGGTAATCCCGAATTAATTTTAATCCAAGCTGCGAAGTATAATGCCGATCCGTATTTAGAAGCTTCAATGCAAATTGTTTCTGCAAAATCAAATAAAATGCCTCTGGCGGATTCATATCCTCAATCAGTTTATGCACAATCGCCGAACTAATGTGAAACGGCGGATTTGCAAAAACTTTATACGGCTCCCGCGGTAACTCATAATTCATAAAATCCATCTCCGCCACTTCCACATTCTCACACCCCCGCTTCGCCAAATTATTACGCAATTTCGCCGCCGTCGCAGCATCAGGCTCAATCGCAATCACTCGTCGCACACGCTTAGACAAAGCATAAGTAATCACCCCAGATCCCGCACCAATCTCCACTACCAAGTCTCGTTTTTTCAAATTCGAATGCCCAATCAAAATCAGCGCCAATCTCGGATTTCGCAAGAAATGTTGTGACAAAGTATGGTCTCTCGACATACCCCATATTATATCAAAATATGGTATAATATAGCAATGGATAGATACGAACCGCTCAAAATCGAACAAAAATGGCAAAAAATCTGGGAAGACACCGAGGCTTTCAAAGCCACCGAAAAAGATGGCGCTCCTAAAATGTTCCTCGCCGAAATGTTTCCCTACCCCTCTGGCGCCGGCCTTCATGTCGGCCACGTTCGTAATTTCACTATTGTTGACGTGCTTACGCGGTTCTTCCGTCAGCAAGGTTTAAATGTTCTCCGCCCTTTCGGCTACGACACCTTCGGTCTTCCAGCTGAGAACTACGCCATCAAAACCGGCACAGCTCCTCAAGAAGTCACCAAAGTCAACATTGCAAATTTCCGCAAGCAAGCCAAGCGCCTCGGCTACGCTATCGACTGGTCACGCGAAATCAACACCTCCGACCCAGATTATTATAGATGGACACAGTGGTGCTTCCTCCAGCTTTACAAGAAAGGTCTCGCCTACCAGAAAGAATCGTATCAGTGGTGGTGCCCCGAAGACCAGACAGTTCTAGCTAACGAACAAGTCGAAAATGGCAAATGTTGGCGCTGTGGCCACGAAGTAGAAAAGAAAAAAATGAAACAATGGTTCTTCAAAATCACCGAATACGCTGATGAGCTTTTAAGTGACATTGACTCTCTTGAATGGCCAGAGAAAATCAAAACCATGCAAAGAAACTGGATCGGTCGCTCTGTCGGCGCAGAGATAGACTTTCCGCTCGCAAGAGAAGACGATCAAAGCTCCTCCGAGGACCGTAAGCTTGGGCGAGCGCCCTTGAGCGCGTCCGAGGAGGACGCTTTGCCGTCTTCTCTCAAAATCAGAGTTTTCACTACTCGACCCGACACCATCAAAGGCGCCACTTTCCTCGTCGTCGCTCCCGAATATTCTGGACTAAACTATTTATTGACCGACGATACTCGTGAAGCCGTCCTTAAATATAAAGCCGATTCTCTCAAGAAATCCGAAATCGAACGCCAAGAAAACAAAGAGAAAACTGGTGTCTTTACTGGTTCTTTCGCTATCAATCCCGCCACCAAAGAAAAAATCCCTATCTACGTCGCCGATTATGTATTGGCTAGTTACGGTACCGGCGCCATCATGGCTGTCCCCGCTTACGACGAACGCGATAAAGAATTTGCCGAAAAATTCGACCTTCCAGTCGTTGAAGCCGAGCTCATCGACCGCGGCCTTTACGGCACCCCTAAGGTCATGTACAAAATGCGCGACTGGCTGATTTCCCGTCAGCGTTATTGGGGCTGCCCGATTCCCATCGCCTACGATAGCGAAGGTCACCCTCACCCTATTCCAGAAGACCAACTTCCTGTTCTTATCCCCGAAGTCAAAGATTACAAACCCGACCATACCGGTCGCTCCGCTCTTGCTAAAGCCAAAGACTGGCTAAAGGTCGAACTATACAACGAAGACACCGGCAAAATGGAAGTCATGACCCGCGAAACCGACACCTTAGACGGCTACGCTTGTTCCTCATGGTATCTTTGGCGTTATGCCTCCCCACATGACCAAGAAGCCGCTTGGAATCAAAAAGCTATCAAATATTGGGAGCCACTAGATTATTATTGTGGCGGCGATCACGCTGTAGCCCACTTATTATACATTCGTTTCTGGTGCAAATTTTTCGCCGATCAAGGCTATTTACCCTTCCGCGAACCAGTCAAACGTCTATTATATAATGGCTACATTAATGCTCCCGACGGCAAGAAAATGAGCAAGAGCAAAGGCAACGTTATCGATCCACTTGATGTCATCAATGATGGCTATGGCGCCGACACACTCCGTACTTACGAAATGTTTATTGGGCCTTACGACCAAGATGCCGCCTGGGATCCCCGCTCAGTCGGTGGCGTCTACCGCTTCCTTAACCGTTGCTGGAATTTATGTTTCAATACGAACGCCAATGTGCTTTTGAGGGGCATAAGCGACGACGGACGCGACGAAACGTCCCAAAAAAGCATCATTGGTGTTCGTAATGGCGTAATTAAAAAAGTTACCCAGGACATTCACAAATATCAATTCAACACCGCCGTCGCCGCTCTAATGGAATACGTCAACGAACTTTATAAGCAAGGCGCCAGCCACGACGACCTCGTGACTCTTGCCAAGTTACTCAAACCTTTCGCACCTCATCTCGCTTCCGAAATGCTCGAAAAGCTAGGTTCCGACGACACATGGCCAACTTGGGATGAAAAATATCTCGTAAGCGACACTGTGGAGCTCATCGTTCAAATTAACGGCAAACTTCGTGCCAAAATCACCATGAACACCGACGATTTAGAAGATGAAGATGAAGATAAAATCAAATCTCTCGCCCTTGCCGACGAACGTATAAAGAAATATACTGCAAATGGCGTTAAGAAATCCATCTTCGTGAAAAAAGCCAAGCTCTTAAATCTCGTCGTCTAACCCAGGTTACGCCCTGAGCGGCGGCACATAGTAACTATGAACCGCTTTAAATGAACCCCTCCCCACTTAGTTGTCTGTATGTTGGCGAGTTCGCTTTATCTTCCCATAGTAATTTAAGTTAATCATACAGTGAGAAACAGCACAAACATAAGCAAGTTAAGAGTGTAAACTAAATGGAGTACACTATGTAGAGAGAGTGTAAACTAAATGGGGTAAGTGTGTAGAAGAGTGACAACTAATGAGGGCATAGTTCAGGGAATGCTGCTCAAGATGACCTAACGCATCGGACGAAGTTCCCGCCGTACCGGAGGCTGGTGTAATCGCCTCTGAACTGACCATTGTTAGAATAGTAAGCAAGTATATAACGCATGTTGAAACTGCTGGCAGAAGCAGACCACCAGATCCCGCGCTCGGTATTGCGGACGGAGCCAGAGGTGGCGTTGTAGCTACCGCCGGCGACTGCGGAAAAAGCAGTAAGACCAGAAGTAGCAGATTGATATCCACTTCCAGTGTTACCAACTAACTTATTATAGTCGGTATCTGCGGTAGTATTAGGGCCAGAAGGAAGATGCCAACCTGCTGGACATATATCACTGGTAGCTGCGGTGGAGTTAGATGAGCCACTTATAGTGCCAGCTGAAGCGGCGAAGTAATTGTACCAGACACCAGTACTTGTGCTACCGGAATCGTAGACACAAGCGTGATTGTAACCAGCAGTATTACCAGTTCCGCAGGTGCTTGATGAATGCGCATTGAAGCTACCGGAATTAGATGAGTCAAGGCTATATAATGTGATAGACTTATTAGCCACATTACTATTGTTATTACCTATGGTCATAGTACCGGCAGCAGAACCTGTGTCACCAAGATATCTTAGATTCTGGGTCATCCAGAGCTCGCCGTTAATTTTCTTTACGGTATATGTATTGTTGTCACGCTTGTCCATCAGGGTATATTCTACGTCATCTCCAGCATCAGCGAGAGCGAAATCCTGCATATACCCATCCGAATCCTTCACGCAGCGGACGAAGTTCCCGCTGTAACGGTAGAAGTAGAAATTGCCGTGGAACTGACCATCGCTAGAATAGTAGCCCAGGTTAGAACGATTCGCGGTATCGTAGGCAGTAGCAGACCACCAGAGCCCGTGCCCGGTAATGCCGAGGGAGCCAATGTAGTAGCGACCGCCGGCGACTCCGGAAAAAGCAGTAAGACCAGAAGTAGCAGCTTGCCATCCACTCGTAGTATTACCAACTAACTTATTATAGTCGGTGTTTGCGGTAGTATTAGGGCCAGAAGGAAGATGCCAACCTGCTGGACAGATGTCACTAGTGGCTGCGGTGTTGTTAGATGAACCACTTATGGTGCCAGCCGAAGCGGCGAAGTAGTTATACCAGACACCGGTAGTTGTGTCACCGGAATCGTAGACACAAGCATAATTATTACCATTGGTAGAATCGCAGTGGCTGGAGTAGGCATTGAAGTTTCCAGCGTTAGATGAGTTGAGACTATAGAGCTCAATAGACGTATTGGCTACATTACTATTGTTGTTACCTATAGTCATAGTTTTAGCAGCAGAACCAGTGTCACCAAGGTAGCGAAGGTTCTGCGTCATCCAACATTCGCCATTAATATATCTGACCGTGTATTCTTTGTCATCACGCTTATCAACGACGGTAATGCTGTCGCCGATATCAGTGGCATTACCACCGACTCCTACATTCACCCGACAATCTGAAAGACGAAGATTTTGCATTGCAATTGGCGGAACCTCCCACTGCGCATAAAGAGTAATATTCCCTCCACCAGTAGTTAGATCGGTAACACTTTGTCCGTCGGTGTAGGATGTACCAGTACCATCTTGAGCGGTATTCCAACCATCAAATTCATATCCACTAGGCGCAGTAAAAGTATTAGCATTAAGGTTAGTTGGTGTACCAGCTGGAATAGTCTGAGCGGCCATAGTACCAGTACCAGAAAGTGTAGTTCCACCAGCCGTAGAAGTAGGATTGAATTGTACTAGATAAGGCATACAAGCTTCAGCTAGTGTGAGATAGTAGATAATCGTACCGTCATTATTGCTATTATTAGTATCTGGTATCATTTTATAGGTACCAGGAGCTAGACCACTTGATGCTGCTACGCCATAGTAGATATTAAAGCTATCATTAATGTCAGTAGCACTAGATGTAGGCGAAATAACCGTAGCAGGAGAGCTTATTACTGGCACAGCGCTAAAGACACTACTAGCATTAGGAGCAGTAGTAGGAGTAGATGAATTATAATAATAACCCCATTTATTCTTATTGTTAGTACTAGATAAAGCGGAAGTACCATCTACTGGACTAAAGTAAGTACCACTAGCATTATTAGAAATACTGCCATTAAGGTAGAGATTATTATTACTAACAGAAGTAGCCATACTGAAGTTATACCCAGCTTTACAATTAGTAGTTACCGTAATATTATCAGCACTAATTGCAGTACCATTACCACCGGCAGAAACATCTATATTTTGAGCTCCAGAAGATGTCATGGAGATAGAATAATCCGCATATACATCATTTGGATATCCAAACATAAAGAGAAATGATAAGCAGAAGATAACAAGAAGTGAGACTAACGAAGAAGTCTTTGTATTATTAAGTAGAAACCCGCTCATAGACTTACCTATTGACCTGTCCACAAACCCACTCATTGTCCTACTAGCAAACCTACTTATGAACCTACTCATAAGCTCACTACTACGCCGCCCAAGAGAGGGTGAATCTTTAGTTTGAAATAAAGGCCTAAAGATTCTAGGCGGCGTAGTAGTACGCTCATGAGTACCAGCACAATCATAAATATTGGTGCTATCATGAATACTACTAGCTTTAACTGTCATTTTTGACCTTATTGGTTTCTTCATGTGACCTCTCTGTTAAGTATTTCCTCCGACCCAGAGCACAGCTAGACTTTCTACAAAAATCGACACCGTGCCATGGTGTCTTAAATCATTTTCACATTATCGCATCAAATCAACACGAATAACGGGCACGATGCCGATTGAACGTGTCAATTTGACCAATAATAAAAAGTGCGGTAATGATTATAATGATTTAAGACTCTTTCATTATAGCACAAGTAAAATCCCCCGACAACACTTTTTCTTCTTAATGCTTCGTTACTTTCTCGTATATATTCATAAACCTATCTAGCGTCCGTTCAAAATCATGCTCTTTTGCAATCTGAACGGATTTTTTGGCAAATCTTTCTCTCAAATTACCATCCGTAAGGATTGTCCGTAGCGCTCGGCTCAACTCCGCCTTATTCCCGGGTTCGCACAATAAACCGTTCTCACCATCCACACATACTTCACTCACTGCCCCAGCATCCACCGCCACCAACGGTAGTCCCGAAACCGCCGCCTCAATCAGTACAATCCCCTGCGTTTCTATTTTGCTCGCCGTCGCAAATACATCACCTAGTTTATAAACATCATATAATTCCGGCGGCGTAATTTTACCAAGAAAATGAATCCTCGCGTCACTAGCATATTTTTTCTGCAATCTAGCTTTATCGGTACCATCCCCCACCACCACAAGCTGCACATCCCTCATCTCTTTCGCCATCTCCATAAACGCTTCTACCACCAGCCCAACTGTTTTTTCAGGATCCACCCGCCCCACATAAAGCACCGTCAAAGCCTTACTATCCAAACCGTATTTCTTATACACTCCATCGTCTGCCTTACCGGGCCTAAAATAGCTAAGATCAACTCCATTACTCACCGCCGCCAAAGGCACCTTAAACTCTTTTCCGCGCGACCAAATCAAATCATCAATCGCTTTCTCCGTCGGCATCGTTACAAAATCACTTTTTCCATGCCGTTTTATTAAATATGCTCGCATCAAAGCATTGGCGGGTTTCTTAAAAATACCAAGTTTCAGTTGATTCGTAATTACATCTGGCTGATTATGCTCAGTAGTCACTACCGGTATACCAGATTTTCTTGCCCAACCTGCCACCGATAGCCCCACCGGATCAGCCACTTGCACATGCACTACGTCAGGTTGAAAATCATCCAAAATTCTCTTCACCTCTCGCTTCGGAAATATCGAAACCCTAAAACCATTCTTGTAAAATAGTCTCTTCTTTTCTGGCACGGGATGAATCTGATCTGGATATATCTTCGCATCCAACGATTTGAGATAACATACCTTCACACCGTCTTGCATTACAGAATAATTACGCCCTGTTTGCGAAGGACAAATCACGAGCACTTCATTGCCACGCCGAGCCAACCCCACCGCCAAATTATGCGTAAACACCGCCACGCCATTAATTTGTGGATAATACACGGCGGTAGCTATTGCAATTTTCATAATTCTTTCGCTTTATCCATTTGTGGATCACGCATCGTATTAATATCTTCGTAGCTGCGTTCCACTTCAATATCAGGCGTAATTCCCATTTTATTGATTGAAGTTCCCTTCGGCGTAAACCACTCTGCAGTTGTCACTTTGAGTAATGCACCACCATTTAAATTAAACAAGTTCTGCACTACGCCCTTTCCATAAGTTTTTTCGCCAACTATTGTCGCCATGCCGTAATCTTTCAAAGCTCCTGCCACAATTTCCGACGCCGAAGCCGTAGACCCATTCACGAGCACAATCGTTTTCATATCTTTAAGTATCGCTTTACCCTTATCGGAATTCGTTGTGGTATCGCCATAATGCTTAGATTTTTGTTCATAAACTTTCTCACCATCTATCCACAGACTTAATAAATCTTTAGCCGCCGAAACATAGCCCCCACCATTACTACGCAAATCCAAAATCACTTTATTTACACCCTTGCTAGCGAACTCCTGTGCCATTTTCTGCACCTCGGTTCCAGTATTATTGTCAAATCGCGTTATAGTAATAATAGCCGTCTTGCCGCTATAATCTACGTATGCCGAAACATTATTAATTACTTCACGCTTCATTTTAAAATCCAATTCTTTCCCATCACGCACCACCGTCACCGTCACCTCGCTACCAGTTTCACCACGCACGCGCTTAGTAATCTCATCGGTACTTTTATCCCAAACCTCCTCGCCATCCACTTTATAAATAATATCACCCGCGAGGATTCCAGCCTTTCGTGCTGGATTATCCGGCAAAGTTCTAAGCACTCTCACATAGCCATCACGTTTGCCCATCTCCACACCGATACCCGAACCCACATTTCCATGCAAATCATCATAAAAATCAGCTCCTTCTTCAGGGCTCATATAAACCGTGTATACATCGCCAAGTGCTTCCACCATCCCTTGCTTAGCACCCTCAATTATTGCCGCCGTATCAATCTCACCATTATAACTTGCCATCAATCTATCATAAACCGTGTCAAGCGAAGACCAATCGACTTTATAGCTCGTTCCACTAAACAAACTCCCGCCAAACAAGTGTTGCCAATTTAGCCCAATCACTAATCCGAGCAATGCTACAAGCCCTCCTACTATAATAGCTGAGCCCAAACTAACTTTTTTCGGTTCCCACTTTTTCTTACTCATTACTCAATTTTAGCACAATTATTATTCAAAATGAATAAAATTATATTGCCAAACTTCATTTGCCGAAATCCGACGCGACCCAAAATCACCATAATGCGAATCTCCCGAATAAAGATATGTCGCATACGCATTATTATATTCAGTCACGTTGATTGAGCCATCCGCATTTACCTCTTCCACCCAGAACACATGCCCATATGGATAACCATCTACTTGACCAATCGTATTCGCCGCTGGTGTCCGATCGACCACATATCCCAAATCACGGGCACGATCATCCCAGCTATAAGCATTTCCCCAAGCCGGCGCAATGCCAAACGCTTCATAAGCCTTCCATCCGGCATAGCTCACACATTCGCACACATACCCACCAATCTTATGTGTCCCCCAAGCGTCTTCCCAGTATGTTGTATAATCATCCTGTCTTGCTGGGCAATCCTCTTGCCACGGATAAGTATTCGCACCAGTATATGAACTACCACGGTATAACTCTGGGTGCGCTTCCTGCTCCGCCCGTTCAGCTTCACGTTGTGCGTTTTTCGCCGCTTCCGCCGCCGCCGCATAGGCTTCAGCATCATTCTGATACTTCTGCACTAAGTCTCTTTGCTCCACTCTCGTCGCCTCAAGCTCAGCTCTTGCCGCCTCTTGCTGCGCCAATAAAGATTCTACCTGAGCTTTGTCGTCTTCAAGTTTAATCTTAGCTTGTTTAATTTTCTCCGCAGTTGCGGTAATTTGTTGCTTTACTACTTCCGCCCTCGCTTGTTTTTCCGCCAAATCCGAAATCGAACTAGAACCCGCCAAAATCGCAATCGGTTCCGCATCCCCCTCAAAATGCATATTCACCAGTAGTTCAGCTAACGCTTCCTGCTCTGCTTCCAACTTTGCTTCCGTTAGTGCAATCTCTTTGTTCAGCGCTTCCACTTGCGCTTTCGTCTCAGCGATTTCCAATTGCTTCCTTGCAATGTCTGCCGTCAACTCATTAACTTTTGCTTGAAATAAGTTCGCTGAATTCGTCGCTGCTGCTGCATTCTTATTAGCTTCCTGCTCTGCCGCCACCGCCTCCATACAAGCCGCACTATTCTGGCAAGCTTTTGATAATCCTTGCGCACTAGAAATCATTAACCCGTCAACCAATACCGGGATCGCAAAAAGCACAAGCACTACCACTTTTAGCAATATCTTCTTACTCATAAGCATTACCATAATCTCATTATGGCACAATCATTTTATAAAGTCAATTCCAATCTTATGATTTATGTAAATACTTGGACACCGCCAACCTAGCAGACACTCGCCCAATCACCACACCAATTGCAATGAACACTACATATACTAATATCAGTTTATTAGATTCCAGAATATTCATAATCGTCTCCACGTTAATTCCGTAGTTACTAAGACGTGGCGCCAAAAACATAAATCCAAAATAACTCACCGTTGCTGCAATAATCCCCGCAATTAGCCCACAAATTTCTGCTTCCACCAGAAATGGACCACGAATGAATCGTTTATCGGCTCCAACTAATTTCATCATATATATTTCCTCACGTCGTGAGAAAATCGCCATCCTAATTGTTGAGAATATAATTAGCACAGAAATAACTAAAAACACAATCGCCAATATCATACCGCCCGTCCGCGCAATCCTCGCCCATGAATTAATCGTTGCAATCTCCGCCTGGTTAACATCATAAGTCGGCGCCATCTCTTCATCGATATTCTTTGCAAACACCTCGTTCTTTTCTACAAGTTCCTTAATACTATCCAAATTCTCCACGTCGTAAACTTTAATTCGCATAGTTGCCTGCATTTTCGAAATCATCAATGCCTTCATGTCGTCATCAAGTACATTAATAATTTCTTCACTTCCAGCGTTTTCCTCAATAAACTTATCGTATTCTTGCTCTGACGTCGAAATCACCACACTTTTAATGTTCTTATCCTCAGAAATAATGTCAGATAATTCTTGCAAAGTTTTTTCAGGCGTATTCGGTTGAAAATAAATCGTAATATCAATTTTATCTCGCATCATTTGCGCAGTATTTGTCAAAACCACACTAGCCACCACCGTCACAAACAAAATCACCAGCGTAATCGCCATTACTACGGTTGCAGCACTAGAAAGCCAAATATTTCGCGCGAAGCCTTTTGTCCCATACTTTATAATCCGGCCTTGCTCGCGAATCGGATGCACCGCTTTCGTGCGACGCATTGTCTTGAGACCTTTTTTCGCTGCCTTTTTAAGCAATTTACGCTCGTCTTGCTTCTTTTCTTCTTTCATTGCACCACCCTTCTTCTAGGCTTCATTGCATGACCAGGCGTCTGTATCGCCCTGCCATCCTTCATTTTCAAACTCGGCGTTTCATCCAGCTTATAAATACCACCGTTTTTCTGATCATCAATAATTTTTCCACCCTTCATCGTCACCACGCGTTTCTGCAAAGTATTTACAATGTTCTCATTATGTGTCGTAACTAAAATCGTCGTCCCGAAATCATTAATCTTTTTAAGCAAACCCATAATTTCTTCCGTCGTCAACTTATCCAAATTCGCCGTCGGCTCATCCGCAATCAAAATCTTCGGTTGTCTTGCCACGCTACGTGCGATAGACACGCGCTGTTGCTGACCACCAGATAATTGATCCGGAAACTTTTTTGCTTGATCCAACAAATCCACCAAGTCTAACACTTTCGGCACCGTCTTCCGAATATCTTTCCCACTCATTCCAGCAATTTCCAGTGCAAATGCCACATTTTCATATACAGTTCTTCGTGGCAATAACTTAAAATCCTGAAATACCACGCCAAGTCTCCGACGGTACCCAGGGATATGTCGTTTCTTCACATAATCAAGATCAATACCACCAACAATGATTTTACCAGAATCCGGAATTTCTTCCTTAGTAATCATCTTCATCAAAGTAGATTTGCCCGCACCAGATTTCCCCACCAGAAAAACAAACTCATTCGGCTCAATATGAAGCGATACTTCATCCAGAGCTGGTTCATTATCACCAGGATATGTCTTCGTTACTGAGTCAAGCAGTATCATAATCCTAGTTTAGCACAAACTTTTTATTTTTACTAGTGAAACTCTAAATGCAACGTGATGTTCTTCTCGTCCGAATTATCTGGCTGATAAATTGAAACTGGCGTAATAATTGCATCCGGATATTTAACACATGCATCTTTAAATACTTCCGCATAAGTCTTAGTCGTAGTAATCGTCAAATCTTGTTTATCTTTTATCTCAAAGTTTTCACTCACCGTCTTCTTTTTTCTGAGCACCAATGTCGTATCAAGATTCAGCTCAAAACCTGCCAAAAACTCCGCCAACTTGAAATTTCTTCGCACCGAAGCTTTAAACTCCCCCACCACGCCAAGATAAGTTTCACTCGCCCAAATTTCCGCCGCTCTTTTTGGTTCAAATGGCAGTTTTTCAGCATCATCACCTTTAACTGGAAGAAAGCTCGCCGAGATACCAAGTTCCTTCAATAATTCCTCCACATATTTTTTCGCTTTATAATACGGCGTACCCAAAGTCTTACGTTCTGCAAGTACTAACCCCATTCGCATCTGCTCTTGGGGCACATTTTCCTCATCCATTCCCCATTCTTTACGATAAACTTTATTCATTTCATAAATCGCAAACTGATTCACTGGTAGCTTTTGATTCATCTGTGCCTTTTCTAGTAAACTTGGCACAATAGATTGACGCACATACTGTAAATCCGGCGAGATAGAATTAATAATCTTATAAGAATTATCCGCCGAAAGCCCCGCTCGCCTCAATATCCTTTCACTGATAAAGCTATAAGTCAGTACCTCGTTTGCGCCAAAACTCCTCATTAGTTCGCGAATGTCACTTTTAAGCGTCAGCATCTTATTGTTATCTGCTGTCGCGTGCTTCGGTAAAGTCGGTGTTATATTATCATACCCAAGTAGTCGCCCAACTTCCTCAATGATGTCTTCTTTTATATGAATATCCGTCCTCCATGCTGGCGCCACAATATCAAACATTCCATGTTTCGCTTTTACTACAAAGCCAACATTTTCCAGTGTCTTCGCTATCAATTTTTCGTTATAATCGGTACCAAGTAGCGCATTTATTTCGTCAACACCGACTTTCACAACTACATCCGCTTGTGGCGCATCATATTTATCTGCCATATCCACTACGCGGAATCCGTCCGTCAACATCCTTGCACACTCTTCCGCCACTTCGAGCGTTTGATATGGTGGTTGCCCTTTTGTAAATCTCGTAATTGCTTCCGAAAAAATCCCATGTGCCATTTGTGTTTTTCGCAAATTATACAGCGAGAAAGTCGCCGACTCTAAAATTATGTTCCGTGTTTCTTCAGAAATCTCCGTTGATGCTCCGCCCATTGCACCAGCAAGCGCCACCGGCACATCACCGCTACAAATAACTATATCATTTTCGTTTAGCTCAATTTCCTTACCATCAAGTAATACTAACTTCTCACCACTACGCGCTAGTCGTACCACAATTTCAGCAACGCCTTTACCGCCAACTGCCACAAACTTATCATAGTCAAACGCATGCAATGGCTGCCCAGTTAAAAGCATCAGGTAATTCGTCGCATCCACAATCGAATCCACTGGCCGCATCCCCGACTTACACAAAATTGTATCCTGCCAAGTCAAGTATTTCTTTTTCAGTTCACCATGTTTTTCTAGCACCATCGCGGTATACCGTTGACATATACCAGGATCGTTAATTTTTATGGCATTTGAAAGTGCATTATTAAAGACCATAGACTCGGCCGAACGGCCTTGAGTATGTCCTAAATAAGGCGTCTCAAATGCCTCGCCCAATATCCCAGCCACTTCTCTGGCAAACCCAATCAACCCAAACGTATCTGGCCGATGTGTCAGCGATTTATTTTCAATCTCTAAAATCAAATCATTAAGCTCAAATACATCAGCTAGCAAATCCCCCGGTTTTGCCACTTCTGGATCAATTTCAGCTATCTTTTCATGCTTATCGTCAAAGTCCAACTCGTCAGCCCCAGCCAACATACCATATGAATCGTATTTGCCAAGCATTTTCCGCTTGCCAATCACGAACGGCGCATCTTCGTGCACCGAAGCCGGCACTATTGCACCAGGCGCAATCCAAACCGCAAGCATCCCCTCTCGCACATTTGGCGCTCCGCACATTACTTGCACTGAACCATCTTCATCATGCAAAACCTTAGCCAGGTCTCTCTTCTCGCCCACGTCAATCTTACACAACGTCAAATGTGTGTCAGGAATTTTCTCAGCGCTCACTACACGCACTATATATATATTGTCATACTTATGCATTTCATCAATCACGCCTTCCACCTCTACAAGCCGCGCACCAATCAGACGCACCAACTCATCATCCGGTACTGTCACCTTCACATATTTCTTAAGCCAATTTAGTGATATTTTCATTTTAAAACTCCCTCAGAAAATTAAGGTTTCCCGACTCAAAGTAACGTACATCTTTTAACCCATAGCGCAACATTGCCAAACGATCAATACCTCCACCCCAAGCAAAACCGCGATATTCTTCTGGATCAATCCCCGCCATTTTAAGCACGTTCGGATGTATCATTCCGCATCCAAGCATCTCTAAATAATCACCTTTTTTGCCGCCTAGCTCTTTAGGCTTCTCAATCATAAACTCAAGGCTCGGCTCAGTAAATGGAAAATACCCAGGCTGCGTTCTGATATTTAACTTTTGTTCATAGTATTTCTCAAAAAACTCTCTCAAAATCCCTAACATATCACCCATCGTACAATCACGCGATACATATACTCCCTCACATTGATAAAATGTATGCTCGTGCGTTGCATCTACATCCTCATTTCGATACACACGTCCAGGCACCACCACAGCAATTTCCTTACCCAGCTTTAAATTATCACGATAAGCCTTTAACACCCGATGTTGCATCGTAGAAGTATGCGCTGGCGGAATGAGTCCCTCTTCAGTTCTGAACGTATCGTATCCGTCACGCGCTGGATGCTCTTTCGGGAAGTTCAATGAATCAAACATATGAAATTCATCATCAAGTTGCCGTGATTCCATCACATCAAACCCCATCATTTGGTAAATCCGAATCACCCGGTCAAGCTCCGTCATCAACGGATGGCAAGAGCCTTGAAACACCGAATAAACTTCAGGCAACTTCTCATTCGGCGCACACGGCGCAGTAATGTCTAGTGGCTCCACATCCGCATCGAGCAACGCTTCTTCTTTAAGCCGCATCTTTTCTAAAATTGCGTTCTTCTTTGCATTCAATTCACGCCCAAATTCACCGCGTTTCTCGGGTGCTACATCCTTAATTTTTGCGTATTCCGCATTCAACTTTTTCAGTTCTTGTTTTAACTGCTCCAACTCTTCCATACTATATATTATTATATCACACCTGGATGTTTTTAAATAAATCCTCGTCGTATTCTTCCGTATCCACAAAATCCGGCCCCTCAAGTTTAGAAGCGGCCTTCATTTTTGCTCGCAAATCCGCATTTATTCTACGCGACAAATCATCATTTAAATCATCTTGTTTATTCAGCATTATTCCCATTTTTTCATTGTATCATAAAAAATATGCTATAATAAAGAAAATATTATTTAAGGAGGAATAATGGCAACGAAAAAGCCAAAGACAGCGTCAAAGTCTAACAAGACGAAAACGACGACCAAGACTGCCGCGAAGACTGTCGATAAACCAGTATCCGAGGCTCCTAAAACCAACACGGTTGTAGTAACCACAGAAAAAGAAGTTAAAACCGAGACGAAAAAAGAACAGACTTCTTGCCTCAAAGGTTTCTTTGCTAAAAAGTACGAAGAAAAAGAAAGCATCCTCACCGTATTTAAGAACCACAAGTTCTATGGTGCTTTGCTTGGTGAGATTCTAGGCACTGCACTCATTACGATGCTCCTGTTCTCGTTCTCGCTCATCGGCATCCATAATATGACCGCATACGCATTTGCCGTCATTGCAGTATTTATCGCAATCTACGCATTTTCAGGCGCTTGTCTCAACCCTATTGTCACCGTAGGCATGATGGCCTCACGCCGTATGTCCGTCATTCGTGGCATTATGTATATCATTGCCGAAGTAATCGGTGCATGGCTTGGCTGGCTAATCTTTAATTCTTTCCACCTAGCTGGTGGCGAGACAGCTGTAGCCGTTCCATCTTTGACTGCCGTAGGAGAAAATCAATTCTGGCTCTTCGCCATGGTTGAACTAGTGGGCGCCATTATCATTGCGTTCTTCTTCTCACGAGCCCTCAAATACAAACGCAGCGTATTTACTTTTGGTGCAACCGTTGCCGGCGGTACCATTCTCGCTGTTTTGCTTGGATATATCGTTTCCGCAGGCTTCCTAGGCCTTAACGGCAACTTCATCTTCAATCCAGCTTCAGCTCTCATGTTCCAGATTTTCCCAACCGCAGGTGAGAACTTCGGTGAAATCTTAGGCGGCGTTTGCCAAGCGCTTTCCATCTACGCATTGCTCCCAATGATTGGTGGCACTCTCGGCTTCTACCTATCAGACTTCATGAGCAAACTTTCTAGCGAAGAATAAAATATGCTCATCAACAAAATAATACCCCCTTCGGGGTATTATTTTTTATCTAGCTTTTGGAAACAGCGGTTCTTCTGGTGGTTCAATAGGATCAGTAAAAATCGCATTAATTTTTTCCGCCGTCGTCGGCATAAATGGACTTAGCATTTTATTCACAATTAGAAGTTCACGAATTAGCCCTTGCATACAGTCGTTAAGTTTATCAATCTCGCCGTTCTTCGCTAGAGCCCATGGTTTCGCTTCGTCAATTTTTCGGTTAATCCCTTGCACCATTTCCCACGCATAATCAAATGCGCGTGAAAACTCAAACTCTTCCATCAGCGTTACATATTCTTGTGGCAAATCAATCTCCACTTCACCAATGCGAATCTCATTTTTCTTCGCCAGAGTAGCCAGCCTCTGCACCAGATTCCCCAAATCGTTCGCTAGCTCATTATTATAAGCATTCTCAAATTTCTCCCACGTAAAATCCGAATCTGCAAATGTATCAATATGGCGTAAAAAGAAATACCTAAATGCGTCCACCCCATGACGATTAAGAACTTCCATTGGGTCCACTACGTTACCGATTGATTTTGACATCTTCTGGCCATCCGCTAGCACCATGCCATGTGACACTAATGTCTTCGGCAACGGCAAACCAACACCGAGTAGTATTGCTGGCCAAATAATCGCGTGGAATCTCAAAATATCTTTGCCTACGAATTGCGCAGTCGCTGGCCACCAATCCGAAATATCCTTTTCTGGAAAACCAAGTAACGTAATATAATTCGCTAGTGCATCAATCCATACATACATCACCTGTGAATCGTCATCTGGTACCGGCACTCCCCAGGTTAACTGTGAACGCGGTCGCGATACCGAAACATCCGGCGAATCTTCTAATAGTTTCAGTATTTCTTTCTTTCGGAATTCTGGTAAAATCAACATCTCACCAGATTCTATCGCCTCACGAATTTGCTCTTTGAAATCCGAAATCCTTAAATAATAATTTTCCTCTTCTAATTTCTCGTATGGCTTTTGGTGGTCTGGACATACTCCATGATTCTCGGTACATTCTTTTTCCGTCACAAACCTCTCACATCCCGTGCAATACCAGCCCTCATATTTATTAAGAAAAATATGATCTTTCAGTCTCATCCATATTTCCTGACACAGTTTCTCATGGTTTTTATCAGTCGTCCGAATGAAATCTGTATATTCTACGCCTAATTCATGTATGAATTCTTGAAACTTATGCGCATTGCTATCTACATATTCCTGCACAGGAATCCCTAGCTCCGCAGCTTTTTGATAAATCTTTCCACCGTGTTCATCCGTACCAGCCTGCAAACGTACTTCATCCCCCATCATCCTATAAAATCTCGCGCAAGTATCCGCAAGACAATAGTCCATCGCGTGTCCGATATGTGGCACACCGTTTACATAGGGTATCGCAGTTGTAATATAGATTTTATCCATAGTGATATTCTACAATACAACCACCTTAAAATCAAGTTAAACAAAAAGGTGGCTAGTACTGCCACCCAATACATCATCCGGCAATTCTACAGCGCAATAACCACTACCGCCACAATCGCCACTACAATCACTGCCACAATCGAACCCAGGATAATCATGGTTTTCTTGTCCATCTTCTTGTCGCCATCCATGCCAAGTCTTGACGACCAAGTACGCTTCTTTGGCATCATAGACGAATTCGGTGCCATCATGGCAGGATCATTAAACGCCACATTCGGTATCTGATTTGGATCACCAGGCATCGAAATCGCACTGCCAATTGAACCAGGCACCGGCGCCGCCGCACGAAACGGAGCTTTCAATTCTTCTTCCACTGGATCTGGAGCTTTCGGTGGAGCTGGCATTGTAATCGGATCCGTTGCGCCAAGTAGTGGACTATTCGCCGAGCTATAGTCGCCAGGAATCGCACCAAGCGCACCCATCGGAGTACCCACGCCACCACCAGGATTCTGGAACATCTGCCCAGGATTCATACCACCAACTGGCGTCGATGATTGTTGCATGGTACCCACTTGACTCCCCATTACCAAACTGTCCATACTCCCCATCGGCGAAGCAAGCCCTGACATATCACCATTACTAACCGCTCCGCTCGCATTACCACTCATCATTGGATTGCCAATCATGGTACCATTGTCACCAGCTCCAGCTCCAGTCATTCCAGAATTCACACCCATACCACCATCTGGCATCGCAGCACCATTTGGTACCGAATTCAGATTTTGCATAGGGTTATTCATTGGGTCCATTTTAGTTTCCTTAACTTTATTTCCTTACTTAAATATTATCACTTATTTTTAGTTCAATCAAGCATTCCTCTAATACTTAACTTGACTAATAGCATCCTTCAGAACATTGATAGATTTCTGCAACTCAACCCCCTCACGCTCAGAAATCTTAATGTCTAAGCGTCTCACTATCCCCTCGCGTCCCACCACCGTTGGCCAACCAAAGCACGTGTCCGAAAAAGCATCATAAGACGAAACCGGCAACACTCTCATCTCGTCATTAAAAATACAATTTAGTATCTGCGCCACACAAGTCGCAATGCCATAATAAGTCGCACCCTTTTTCTCAATAATATCATACGCTTCATTTCGTACGTATTCAGACACCCCCTTCAAAATGTCACGTGGAAGCAAAGTCGTAATCTTCTGCCCGCCCATATCCGCAACAGACATCAATGACACTTCCGTATCACCATGTTCACCCACTTGATAAGCATGTACCGACTTCGGATTTACATTTAGATAGCTCGCCAACCTCTGTCGAAGTCGTGCTGAATCAAGCACCGTACCCGACCCAATCACTCTCTCATACGGCAAGCCAGAAAACTTCCAAGTATAATACGTCAGCACATCCATTGGATTTGACACTACGAGAAATATCCCATCAAACCCACTCGCCATGATTTGTTCCACCATGCCCTTCAAGATGTTCACATTTTTCTTAAGCAATTCCATCCGCGTCTCGCCAGGCTTCTGTGCCGCACCCGCAGTAATCACCACAATATCACAATCACGCGCATCTTTATAGGTACCATTCTTAATCTTCACATAGCTAGGCGCCACTGCAAGTGCATCATTAAGATCCATCGCTTCGCCTTCGGCATCTTTTGCGATGATATCGGTTAATATAATCTCATTTACTGCGGTGCGTTGATTCAAAAGCGCAAACGCAATACTCGCGCCCACATTTCCCGTACCAACAATCATTATTTTGTTGTTATCCATACTATATATTATAGCACAAGCTTAATATTCCGCGTCAAAAAGTGATTCAAAATATAATTTCAATTCTTCACCTACGAATCCATCTTTTTTATATACTTTCTTTAGTTCTTCCATGAATTTTGGCGCTTGGCGCTCCAGCCTTGCTCGCCGATATTCTTCCCATTTTAAGCTTTCACTTTCCGACAAACTCTCTGGATAATTTCGTCCTTTATAATGTAGCAGCAATTCCGGCAATCTTTCATCGTCAAACTCCGGATGAAAATCAGCCAGCGTCTTCGCATCCGCATTTCTCACCGCCGCCACTTTAATTCTGTCACGGTCATTTAGGAATCCGTCATACAAAGCCATCTCTGGCTCTACCGCCTTCGGGAATTCTGGTCGATTCTCATATTCGCTTCGCATTTTCTCCGCAAACTCTGGATGTTCTATCAATGCGCGTAAGTTCTCCTCCACCCGTTCACGTGTCAAACCAATCTTCGCCCATCCATCACCAGCATCTAGCACCGACATCGGCGCCACCGCCGGACATTTATTGAAACATAGTTCTTTTACTATTGGATACATGGACGGGTGACGGTCATGGAGGGGGTCCCCCGCTGAGCTTTGCGAAGTGGGGGAGGAGAATGACCGGCAGGACCCGTCCAGAGAGTATCGAAGGTCATAAACGAGTACATTCCCATTTCGTCCGCTCGTTAGCGCCACCGCTACCGTCGTCTTATTAAACTCACTTTCATATCTCCCAGACGCATAAACAAACGGCCTTTTATCATCAAGATTCACCAGCTTCTTTACGGCGTTTTTATCTCGCATCTTAAATAGGTATTCAAACATCTTCGGTTGTTTCTCGCGAATCATTTTCGCCACTGCAATCGTCGCATACACATCCGAAAGTGCATCATGCGCGTGAGCATGTTCCAGTCCATTCAGTTTCGTCAGCAGCTCCAACCGGTTTGTCGGTTTGCCATCTTCCGTAAACGGCCAGTTTATCCCCTCTGGCCGAAGCGCCCTCGTGAGTCGCACCACGTCAAGCATGTCCCACCGCGAACGCCCATCTTTCCACTCCCATTCATACGGGTCATAGAAGCTCCGCCATAAAATCGCCCGCATAAATTCATCATCGAATCTTACTGTATTATATCCTACCGCCACCGTTCCAGGTACAAACACCTCTTCAGTCACATACCGACAAAACTCCGCCTCACTCACTCCGTCCACCAAAGTCTGCTGCGGCGTAATCTTCGTGACCATTATCGCACCCGGGCTCGGCAAAGCATCCGACGTCATCTTCACAAGTACATTCACCGGCTCACCTATCAGTTCAAGGTCCATCGTAGTCCTCTGCCCCGCAAACTGCATTATTCTATCCGCTCGCTGATTCAACCCCGAAGTCTCAAGATCATAGAAGAAAAACGTCTTACCCATACCACTTTTCTACCACACTTTTCCTCTCCTCGCAACCCCACCACCCCATCCTCGCACATTTCGACAGCCACAAACTCAGTCACAAACTCTATCATGGAGTCGGCTGGGACTATCCATACCCCAAACTACCACACTAGTCACACGGTCTTAGTAGTCCGCTTACTGCACACTACGTCTAGCGTGTTGGAAAGTCGGGAGGCGAAACACGCTAAACAGAGAAACGCTACACAGAACGCGCCACGCAGCGTACCGAAGAGCCGATAGCGCGATCGAGGCTGCCATCCGGGGAGACAAAGTCATTGTAGTTAAAGCCGAGGGCGTAAGCGCTATCGCTACCGTAGACCACTGACGACCAGAAGCTGCCGTAGCCGCCAACATCCTCAACGCTGCCACCCCCATAGTCGCCAGACAGCGGGAAGTACAGAGGGTCGCCCCACATAGAGTACGAGCCTTCCATTACGAAAGAACTGCTATCCCAGTCATATTGAGACACGAGATTATAGAATGAGCCAGAACCAGTTTCACTACCGCCCTTAGGTAACATCCAACCAGCAGGACAGATAGATTGGTCTACATCGGTGCCATCATCTTCATAACTGCTAGAATCGCTCATGGCTACTGCAGCGGTCCAGTTGTAGTAATTGCCTAAGTGATAGTGGGTATCTGCACACGTACCATCATATCTATCATCATATTCACCTAGCCAACAGACATCACCTAGATCATAGGACTCTGGCTCGGTATAAGAACGGTTCCATATACCATCATCCGTTGCATAGGTATCCGTGAGGCTACCCGCATCACTCCAATTACTAGGTACATCTGTATTGGCGCTATCAAGGTCTACACCACCATCTACGATGTCAAAGTCAAGGTTCTGCGTCATCCAGATATTACCATCTGCAAGCCTGGCCACAGTATACTCCTTACCGTCACGATTATCAACGGCAATCACTTCATCACCTGCACTCAAGCCATCACCCCAGCTAGCAACATCCTGCATATAGTACGCAGAAACATCCCATACTCCGACTAGCGTTTTAGCATTCAAAGTAGAGCTGCTGGCATTTAGAAACTTCAGGTAATCTCCTGGCTGATAAAGCGTACCGCTACAATCAGAACCGCTCACCGTCCCATCACACCAACCAAGAAACTGGTCTTCGCCAGCAACAGGCGTAGTAGCACTAACCACTACCGTTTCGCCAGCGTTGAAAGTGGCATTGGTGACATTGGCCGGTATATTAGTAGCGGAGTTATTATTGGCATCATAAGTAACACTGTAATTATAAGTCACCACATTAGCAGTAATATAGAAGTTAATATTATTAGTAAACTCTCCTGATACCTGAGTATTAGTAGCACTGGCGCCTATCTTCATTACCACGTCAGTACTACCAGCGCTATTAGCAGAAGCCAAAGTCACATCATTCGCATTATTGGCACTCACCGCAGGTAAACCATTATAATTAGACCAAGCAGAATTGACACTATCATATACGGCATAGCCCCATTTATTCTCACCAAGCGCAGATAACTCCAAATTCGCATTGGCCGCTACGCTCTCAAAATAGTTGACATTGTCCGCATTGACCAACCTATTATTATTACGGTTAACGTCAGTGCTATCACCCACACTGGCAAGCAAACTATAGCCATCCGCCGTATTGCCACTGGCGGTTACTGTGACCGTATTACTATATGCCGCCGTACCAGGTGCCAAGTCCTCAATAATAAAGCCAGTATTAGTATCAAAGCTAACTTCAAGTGAT
>JAZUND010000012.1:0-9628 GCA_045603965.1 Candidatus Nanosyncoccus sp.
CAAAATCCCATCGTAAAGCCAATAAGCCACTTGTATTTGGTATATTGGCGGGTGTAGCTGTGATTGGTCTTGCTGCGGGGCTCATTGCGCTTGGCATTAATGGTCAATCGTCAGAACAAATTGGTGAAGATGAATATTCCATCAAGCGTGATCCTGAAACTGGTGAACGTCCATTGTTCGGTACTGATCCTGATAAAGATAATTCTGGTGAAGCTTATGTGAAATTCCAGCAGCGTATTATAAATGCGGCAGACAGTACCGATGCGGAAAGATTTGACGCTTATGTATCGATTGCGGTGTATTATAATGCAACGGAGAACTACGAGAAGGCTATTGAGACTTTGAGTAAGGTTAGCGCTAATTCATTATCGGACAGCCAGCTTGAACGTTACTATAGTGTATATTCTGCGATTTACGAAAGTATGGGCGATACTGAGAAGGCCGAGGAGTATCGCAAACTTTCTGAAAACGAGACTAATCAGACAGAAACTCAGCCTAGTGAAGAACCTACTTCTCCCGAAGGAGAGGGGTCTTTGAGCGAACCAACTGAATAATTATAGTGTAGGTGAAAAAATAACTGGTCGAATATGGCCAGTTATTTTGTGTTTTATCGTCATTTACATTATAGGGTGTTTCTGCGATGCAGGTAGACTTAACCTTTGCTGCGCCAAATATATTATTATTGATACATTTAGTAATTAGTTGGGGATGTGCTAGTGAAGACGTTGATTGGATCATAAGTTAAAGTGTAAGTGGCGCTGTTATAGCGAAGGCGGGCAATAATCCAGTACTTTGGTGAAGTACCCTCAATCTGGGCGTCTTTACCATATATTCTCTTCGTGGCAGGAAAGTATTCTTTAGCAATGAGTGTATCTGGTAGCTGTGGGAAGTAATAGCGAAATGGATATGAACAGAGACCTACAGGTTCGCCAGTGTATGATTTGCCATTTGCAAACTGGGTGTTACTGGCACAAGCTTTGGTGCTGGCCGTCTCGAAGCTGAGCGCATCAGATAGATAGAAAGCAAACTGATTTTTGGTAGTATTATCTATCTTTTTTGATTCATTAATAGGCATGTAGAGTATTGATGAAGAAGTGCTATTCTGGCGGAGCAAATAAATTGTGGCGAAACTTGCTGTGGCGGTATCACCGCAAGAACCTTGCGCATTGAAAGCTTCACATATATAGTCTCGCCCCGTACGGTCTATGAACTCATCGCCTGTATTTGATCTATATCTACGGATGTCTGTGTCTTCTGCACTATGGTTGCCCGTTAGTAGCAAATCTCGGCTGGTAATGAAATTTGGGAATACTAAAAGCGCGTTTACGAATCGGTCAGTAGTGTAAGTGTTTTCACCTGTCTGATTTTGTAGGCCGTCACCTTCAATACCCCAAACTGCATACAATACGAGATCTGAATTTAAAGTTATTTCGGCACCCGTCATCAAAGTGGGTGAAGTGTCGCTAGCGCTTGTGCCCCAACCAAGTAGATCATAGCCTCGGCGTATCGGCCAGTTTTCTAGCGAGCCATTGACATTTATCAATCGGTTGCCGATTAGATTAACCTTGGTACCCTCAAGTATGGGTGCAGTCTGAGCAGTATCATCGCGTAATGCACCAGCTTCGGTAGTGTTGCCATTACCATGATAGGTAATCGTGTAATATTTGTTGACTTTCCAAATTGCATATAGGGTCAGGTCTTTTTCTTGATCTACGGCGTCTCCTGGCTGGTAGGGTAAACCTGTGCCATCGCTTTGGGTATTCCATTCGACGAATAACGCATCGTCGCCGCATTGGCCTTTAAATAGATTATCGCTGATGAGGCCGGTGTTGGTTACTGGTCTAATTGCATTTTGCCCATTGGGGCAGTTTTTATTATAGTTGATTTTATGCACTGGTGGTGGTGTGACTTCAGGTGCGTTTGGCACTTCTCCGTAAAAAACTTGCTCAACTGCACCAATATCCGTGGCATTAGACTGGACGGCGAAATTGAAACGACTTACCGCACAAGAATTGCTCCAGGTCGCATTGCCAATTGGTGTAGCGCAGGCGTTGCCGTCCGTGGCGATATCAATCCCGCCGGTGGTCGTCCCGAGTATAAAAGAAATATTGTATAGTGATAAGCTTTCGCTATAATTGGTGGCCGGTACATCAACCGCTAAATCATAAAGGGCCAAATCATTGTCGTTGTCGGTTTGGAGTAAATCTACAATGACTGGATTATTTAGCTCGCTGACGTTGAATATGTTACTTAGTTTATTATTGTCTATTGTCTTGCTGGAATCACCATAATTTTTGATTGTGGAAATGCAAATAGCCCTTTCCGTGTCCTGGACTTTGACGACACGGAAGGTGGGGCGACCGTCTATGTTGTTCGGATTGTAGTAATTATCGGTCGATAATTGTATCTTAGCCCAGCCGTCATTTTTTTCGTCGAATTCAGCATCGTTGGTAAAGAAGTATCCACTGTTCCAGAAATAGGTGTAGCTGCCACTACAGAAAATACCGTAGATCGGAATATTACTTTTATTTTCGCCGTTGATTTTCATGGTTCGTGTGGTCTTGGTGATGGAGATGTTCTCGCCAAGGCGTGTGGTATTGAGCGCGTCCTGAACGGCACTTCTCATGTCATCAACGATGCTGTTGCCAACGCCCTCTAGTCTACTGAGAACGGCGCCTCTTTGGTAAGACATAATTACATTGTTAATAACCACGACTATCGAAATAGAAAGTAAACTGACGAAAAGCATAGAAATAGTTAGCTCAAGCAGAGTAAACCCTTTTCTCAATAAACCTTCCCACATAGTATATATTATAGCATAAGTTGTTTAATAAATGGCGGAATAAGTTTTAGTTTTTATTGACTACGCATCTTGCCGAGATTCTTACTAGAGAGTTGTTCGCGTCTATTCCTTGAACTTTGCCGTTTTGAATGGTGGCGGATGTTTTTCCGGCACCGCTATCATTGATTATGGACATAATAGTTGAACCATTGGATGACCAGTAGAATCCGTAGGTGCCCTGTCCAGTGGTGGAAATCAGCTTACTGCCATTAAAACTAAACCCTTTATTCGTGATGCTGGTAGCCGTACAATAGGCAGTGCCGTTATCCCAAGCTCCTACACAATATTTTTTGATAAGATTAGCGTACTCGCTGCTTGTCGGCAGGCGCCAGCCATTATTGCTACAAGATTTTTTGGCCTCGCTGTTGTTGAAATAGCCGCTTTGATCATAGTTGCGCCAGCAGAGTCCAGCAGTCCATTCCGTGAAGCCGGAAGGGCATGACGCGGCGGGGGGCGATGGTGGAGTGTTGGCCTTCCAGGTGGCTTGGATGGTAATGTTATTATTCACAGTGATATTGGAGCCGGGGGCGTAATTTGGTGACCAACCATTGAAGGTGTACCCAGAGCAAGTCCATGGATTGCTAATGACGGTGTGACTATCTCCCGCATAGACTTGATAGACATTACTTGTAGTGTCGCTAGAACCACATTTGCGTATATATTGTACGTTGTATTTCGTTCTGGCACCGGTTAAAGTTAGTGTAGCGGGACCGTTCACCGTATATGTGCTATTCAGGGCATAACTGTCTGAAAGGCTGCCAGCATTCGCTGACCAGCTAGAAAATTGATAGTTCGTTGGGAAAGTACCACTGATATTATATGTTCCGCAATTGACATTCATGGTTTGGTTATTTGTTTTAGTAGTGCCATTAAAGTTAATATTATTAGCATTGACGGTCTTAAAAGTAATGGTTTGCTGCTTGGCAGTTGATGAACTACTTGCCGTGACGGTGGAATTGCCTTTGCCCATGGTATAATTTACGCTGGTGCCAGATGTGGAATCAAAGGTACCGGTAGTTCCAGACGAAACTATCCACGATGGAGCGCCATAATTCGTACAGGTGACGTCTGTGGCTTTAGTGACGCCAACCGATGTGATTTGCCCCCAGCGATAGGTGCCGCTACCAGTAGGATTAGATGTATTGGCGCCGGCGACGACGTTTAGCTGATAAATGTTGCGTGGAAAATCAAGTGAGAGTGTTACATCGCCGGTAACGTTAGTGGCAGTAGCAGAAAGCGCCGCATTATTGTTGTAGTCTTGCACGGTTTTGGTATATGAGCAGGTATTACCATAGATGATAGTATCTACGCGATCAACGGTGTAGGCTGTCGGGTAAGTGCCATCGGCATTCTGTAAACGGTATTGTTTGGTGCAGGTGTAAGTTTTGGTGGTCCAAACTGCGTACAAAGTAAGGGTGCCGGCCTTGGTAGGCTTAATAACCGTATCTGGTGCATAATTACTGTCAGCCGTTCCGTTTTTGGTGGCACTCCAACCTTTAAAATCACTATTGGGGCAAGTCCATTGTTTGCCGGCCTGCGCCGTGAGATTATTTTTAATGGTGTAGTTATTGCCAGCATATACTTCGTCATGAGCGGTATCGGTAGAGCCACATCCACGAACGTAGTTGATTTTGTATATATCGCGAGTCCACATAGCATCAAATATAGTATCACCTTTAACAAGGTAGCTGCTGCTAGGTTGATAGTTCTGTTTAGTAACACTTTCGCGCCAATTTGATAATGTAAAATAATCGCGCGTGAATGTTTTATTATTATACAGCGTTACATCGGTGCCTTCTTGCGGAGTAGGCGTATGACTTATATTGTTAGTCGGTTTGCCGCCATTAGGGCGATAGGTGATATTAGCATTACGACGTTGCCACTGGGCGTATAGTATTATATTGTCTTCAGACGTAATGGCGTCGTCTTTTTGATAAGGGAGCCCTTGGTTATTTGCTAAGGTGTTCCAGTTAGTGAAATTGTGATATGGACAAATGAATGAGTTGTCGCGAACGATTGCCGTTGTGGTAAACGTGAAAGTCTGCGGAAGAAGTTGAGCAGTCGTGCAGTTCGGTTGATAAGTAATTTTGTGTGGTGGGATGACCGGTGTGGGTGGAGATGATGGTGGGGTAGGATCAACTTCAATTTCTGTCTGGTCGACACTTTCGGCTTCGGACTTAGCGACAAAGCTAAATTTGTTGATGGCGCAGTTATTATTATAGTTAGTGTCTCCAACTGGCGTAGAACATGAATCGTTGCTTGTAATAATGTTTACTCCGCCAGTAGTGGTGCCTAGAATAAACGAGACGGCATATAGCGATAAGTTCTCGCTTGCATTGACGGCTGGAATAGTAACCGATAAATCGTAAATTGCTAGATCATTATTAGCATCATTTGGCAGGACTTCTATTGAGTTAATGATGCCGATGGATTCTTCGTCTTCTGATAGTGTTAATGTAAAGACATTATTTAACGGGTTATCATCAACGCTAGTTACACCATCTTCGGTGATTAGAGCGGATTTGCAAATGCTACGATTTTGGTCTTTAATTTTAATTAGCTTAGATGGTTCATCGCTATTAATTATGATGTCGCCGTATTTTATTTTGGCATATCTGGTGGTTTGTTCTGGATCTGCAAAAGCCACGTCGTCGGAGAAAAAGTATCCGCTATTCCAAACATACGTATAGTCACCCGTGCAAAATGCTCCGTAAAGCGGTATGTTTTCTTCTTTAACTCCGTCAATTATAATATCGCCTGTCTTAGTTATGGAGATATTCTTACCTAAATCAGTTTGACTTGTGGCGTTTTGGATGGAATTGCGAATATCGTCAACTAAATAGTTGCCTGTACTATCAACTCTTGTCAGAACTACGCCCCTCTGGTAAGCAGTGATAGCGTTGTTGATGACGAAGACTACGGAAATTGAAAGTAGACCAATAAAAAGCATTGAGATTGTTAACTCAATCAAAGTAAACCCTTCCCGCAACCTTTTCATGGTTTTCATTATAACATAAGGTTTTTATTTTTTATAAGTATTTATGTTAAAATAATGTAAAGGAGAAGAATGCATCAAGATAATTTATCTAAGCAAAAAAGTACTGATATTACGTTTAAATTGCGAAAGAAAAGCAAAGAGAACTTGTGGAATAAAATTTCTCATCCAAAAGTTTTGATTCCGATAATTGTCGTTTTTGTTGTAATTATCATTGTTACTATTGTGGTGGTAGTCTTGAACCGTAATTCGCAAGGCAATAATCCAGAAAGCGATAGTTCTACCAGTTCAGAAGAATATTCTATTGAAATAAATCCTGAAACTGGAGAACGGCCATTATTTGGTAGTGACCCAAATAAAGATAATTCGGGAACTGCGTACGTTGAATTTGAACAAAGAATTATTAATTCGCCAGAGACGACTGAGGTGGACAGAAATAATTCAAAGATTGCACTTGCTGTTTATTATAATGCTATTAATGATTATGATGAGTCATTGAAGATGCTCGAAAGTATAAATATAAATAATATATATGGTGAACAGTTAGTTCAGTATTATACGGCTTATGCAGAGTTGTACGCTGGGATTGGCGATATCGATAAGGAAACGGAGTATCGCGGGCTAGTTAGAGAAGAAGAGGCGAAGTTGCAGACGGAAGAGATTGAACAATAATTCGTTATGCTTTGATTCTGGCTAATTTCTGTTATAATTGATTTCGGCATAGTGGGCTGTAGCTAGCTCACTTTGTACTTTAATAAGGAGGTTTAGAAAATGACAGTCTATACCTTATCTTTCACCATAATTGTTTGCGCATTCATACTGATAGGTTATAACTTTGTCAATTTGAAGAATCATGACGAAGGCAATGCCTTGATGATCGAGAGAGCGGCAATTATTCGGTCAGGAGCAAAAACTTTTTTGAGGCGAGAATATCGAGTGATTGTGCCTGTAGTACTTATTATTGCGGCATTTTATTCGCTGTTCCGCGAGGTGTATGCGGGATTCAGTTTTGTGCTGGGCTCGCTAATGAGTACAATGGCAGTGGAAATCGGAATGAGAGGGGGGACATACGGCAATGTGCGTACCACTAATGCGGCACGGACAACTGGTGCAATGAGTCGTACAGTACGTATTGCATTGATGGGCGGCAGTATTAGCGGGTTCTCGGTGCCGGCTTTCGGTCTATTTGGCTATTTGATTGTATGGTTGCTGTCTGGTGGAGCTAGAGCCAACCTGGTCGGCTATAGCTTAATTGGTCACATGCCATGTAATCTAGTAACCATGCGATTAATGTCGTATTCGCTTGGTTGTTCTGTAGTGGCCATGTTTAATCGCGTGGCAGGTGGTAATTATACTAAAGCTGCGGACATTGCGGCCGACAATGTGGGCAAGAACAATCATAATTTGGAAGAAGATGATCCGCGAAACGTCTGCTCGATTGCCGACTTGATTGGCGATATCGTGAACGATATCGCAGGGAATGTATCGGACCTGCTGGAAAGTCTAATGGCTACACCGACAGCTTGTATGCTAATTGCAATGCAGCTATTCTCAGGCGACGAGGCGGTATTGCTGGCAGCTTGTATTTATCCGATTATTTTAATTGCTGGCGGGTTGCTCAGTACGCTAGTAGGGGTGATGTTTGTTATCCTGAAAAATCGGAAACGGCACAAGTGGGTGATGATGTCGGATGGAGAATTCGACGCCTATCGTGAGAAAGTCGGTAAAGACAAAGTTAGACATAAAGTGGATGAGTCTGGCCACTATTTGGTGGAAGTGGAATATTCGCTGGAGGTAGATGACCCAGCGGCGGAACTCAACCTGGCGACTTGGACTTCAGCAGTTGCCGTAGCGGCAGTTGGATTGTATGCGGCACATTCGGTATTTGGCAATTTAGATGTAGCCGAGTTCCGCTATGGTTGGCTTTCGCCATGGATTGCGTCACTACTCGGTATTGTGAGCTCGGTGGCAGTCGGAATGATTACGGAATATTATACGAGCACCAAATACCGTCCGGTAATGGAGTTAGCTGAGATGGCACCCGAAGGCGTAGCCTACATGGTAACTATGGGTACAGCAAATGGCAATATGTCGGTCTTGCCGCCGGCGACGGTGATAGGACTTTCGATGCTTTTGTCTTGTCTGATTTGCGGTTCGTATGGTGTGGCAATTGCGGCGGTCGGTATGCTCTCGTTCGTGGGCACGACAGTGTCGATTGACGCATTTGGACCGATTGCGGATAATGCCGGTGGTATTGCGGAAAGTTGTGGGCTACCGGATGAAGTACGAGCGATTACCGATCAGCTTGATGCAGT
Organism: Candidatus Nanosyncoccus sp.; assembly: GCA_045603965.1. Classification (GTDB taxonomy): domain Bacteria; phylum Patescibacteriota; class Saccharimonadia; order Saccharimonadales; family Saccharimonadaceae; genus Nanosyncoccus. Next base: position 8,153 of record JAZUND010000012.1, read on the forward strand.
AGGCAATACTACGGCGGCGATTGGCAAAGGTAATGCAATTGGCTCAGCGGCGTTTGCCGTGGTGGCTCTCATTATGTCTTATATCGGCAGTTATCCGATGCCGGATTATAGTAATCCGTGGGTCATTACAAGCGTGATTGTGGGTGGCATCCTCGGTATGGCTGTAATCAAGTTCTTCTGCGGCATGCTAGGCAGAAATACTATGCTGGCGTCTAAGAAAATGGCAATTGAGGCCGAGCGGCAGTTGGCTATTCCTGGTATCATGGAAGGGACGGTGAAACCGGATTACAACAAGGCTATTGAGATTGCGGCCGATAATGCCTTTAAGTTTATGCTGGCACCGTCGCTGTTGTCGATTTTGTCGCCTATCGTGTTTGGCTTCCCGTTCGGTCCCGATATTGTTCTTGGGCTACTTGGCGGTATGGCGTTCACGGCGATTGGCGAAGCTATCTTTAACGGAAATGCTGGCGGGTCGCGTGACAACAGCAAAAAAGCAATTGAGATGGGCATGGTTCCTGGTTGCGCCAAAGGCTCAGAAGCGCACAAAGCCGCAGTGGCAAATGATACCGTAGGCGACACTGAGAAAGATGTTATTGGCGTGTGTTGCGATATTTCAATGAAGAGCGCAACGACTGTGGCGAATTCTATGTCGATGCTATTTTATACCTATCGTTTGTTCTAAACTCCTAAATCCTCCCCCGATATTATGTCGGGGGATTTTCTTATGCTATAATATGTAGTATGGGTAAAAAAGTTTTCGATCTAAATCAGCTTGAAAAAATGTCTGCTGAGGAAGTGATTGATAAAATTCAGCACGAAGGGTATTCTTTACTTAGAACGCTTGGCGCCGATGGAATGCGACGTGAAATGGTGCCGGTGGGAAAGATTTGTAATCTGGCGATAAACTACGTACTTGGAACGACTGGGCCAAAAGGTGCTTCGGCGGAACATACTTCACGGGCGCGTAAGAAATTAGTCAAAAAACTTGCAAAATTGACACCCGGATCCTATGATGGGATACCGCATGACATGGAAAATGGTTTAGTAATTGGCTTTAACCATCCATCTCTTGGAGAAATTGCGCGTATTTTGATGATGAAAATGGATGTGATGGGGGATAAACCAATGCTTTTCCCAGTAAACTTACCGTGGTATGAGGCTCTAGCCACTGATTATGATCGGATTAGACAGCTTGGCATTATTATTACTCCGACGATCACTCCGTCAACTTGGGCGAAAATGAATCTTCGTAAAGGAACGGCGGCGTTTGAGGCTGGTTCAAAGTTAAAGCGTGAATTTCGGAATCTTTATACGCGACTTTCCCATGATACGGTAAAAGAAGGCGGCGTGATTTTTGTGGCGCCGTCAGCGACTCGTCAGGCGACGGTGTTTGCTTCGCGCGAAGTTTATGATAAAAAAGAACCGATTATTCCAACGATGTCAGTGTTAGCTTTAGAGTTATATAAAGATTCTGAA
>JAZUND010000013.1:0-4811 GCA_045603965.1 Candidatus Nanosyncoccus sp.
ATTGATTTTTTCATTATTTTCTCCTCCCGTTTGAATAACGGATTTTATTTTTATTCTGTTATAGGCGTGTATGACCTTAACATAAGTTTTATTATACAGGCTCAAAATGCTAATGTCAACAAGTTTTTAAGACTTTTTTAATAAAATTTTTGCAAAAATCTTAGAACGGGGAGAGGTTTTCCACAGAGTATGGAAAATAAGAGGTGAAATACATATATATAATATGGTGATAGCGGATTAGTAGCCACTGACCATGGTATAGATAGCGCGGCCGGTGTAAGTGCCGGTGTCTTGGTCGCTTGATGCCCCGACTGAGTAGCGGACGGTGGCAGTAGAGCCGCCATCGGCAAGGGTGGTGCTCATGATAACGGCGCCATTGGCGACATTGGTGGCAGGACGCTCGTCATCGGTGATTTTGGTGACCCAAGTGCTATTTTCACCGTTGGGGTTAGTGGTGCTGTCGTAGGTGATAGGACTGGCGTCTTCGGCGGTGAGATCAGTGAATTCGGCGGTGACTGTGTAGACGTCGGGGTCATTGCAGGTGACGGTGAAAGTACTGCTGGCGAAATTGTTTGAATAGGTGCCTGGCATGATGGTGGCAGTGTAGTTTCCTTCGCCAGAAGTGCGCTCAAAGTCGCAGGTGTCTTGTAATATTAAACTGATGTGGTCAGTGATGGTATTGGTATCAGCCGAGGACGACAATAAGGGTATTGCCGCTAGGACAAGCGCTGTACTCGCACCAGCGATGATTAGTTTTTTCATTATAACTCCTTCTTGTGTTTGTTTATATATAATATATATGTGTATTTTGATAAAACTCTAGCTTCAGTATATATTAGCATGAGTGGTTTGTCAAGAGGGAAATGCAGACAAGGAATTTATCTTTCTTGTTAGTTTTCGTTGGAGGGCGAGGCCTTGCTCTTGATTGATAGCAAAAACATTGGCGATTTGTCCTTTGAGAGCGTGAATTTTGGTTTTGCACTTGGGGATTTTGTGGTGTTGACGTTGGGTGGCTTGAACTTCGTGGTTTTTTGATTCGTATTCAAGTAAGTCGTTTTTGGTGAGTCGTATGATGGCGCGCTCTAAAGCATGTTTTTTGCTGCGGCCGATGCTGACTTTTCGGTTGATGACGGTGTTGGCTAATTCCATAGGCCAGGCGCGAGTAATGATGCGGGCTTTGCGTTGGTTGACTTTAAAACGGTAGTTGGTAATACAGGATATGGCGGTTTGTTTAGTTTTGAGCAGATTGAGGAGCTGGCCGGAAAGATAAAAATCATCCATGAATTGCGAAAAATTGATGCCACGAGAGGTACATAGGACATGCAGTTCGGTGACGAGCGGCTCCAGGATAAGGTTGCACAGACTAGAACTGGTAGGGCTTCCTTGTGGAAGATGCCCTTGGTAGGTTGTGAGTTGAGTTAAAAGTGTGGCGACGGGTTTAGAATAACCGAAACTGGTTCGGAAGAGGTCGTAAATCATGCCAGAGCTGATGCTGGGGAAGCAATCTTTTAGGTCGAGCGTGAGAAGGGCTGGCTGGCTGACGTGAATTTTTGCACTGGTGCCGATGTTCTTGCCTGGACGGGCGCCGTGCATGTAGGGCGGTAAAGAATTGACCATTGGTTTGAGGATTTTTCGGTCGATAATTTTTTGGACGGATTTGATTTCTTGGTTAGGGTTATCTATAGTGCGTTTTTCCGGAATGTCATCTGTGCCATCTTTACGATCTTTACGATTTTTTCTTTTTTGATATGGGCGGTAACATGAATTCTTTCTCTTTGCCAAGTCATGCAAAAGAGAGGCTTTTAGATGCAGTGTTGATGCGAGTTGTTTGGTTGTATATATTGACATTTCTCCTCCTAGTACTGAGCTTAAGCTTTAAGCGCAGTACTAGGAAGGGAATGTGAGAGCAAGCCAATAGGCGATTTTGGTAAAGACGTTAAAGATTAGCGTTTCTACCGTCTCGCGGCTCGGAACTTTTAGATTAAGTTTAAACTCGCGAGATTTTTCGTCCATAGTGGCTGTCTCGTTTGAGTGTACACTATGTTTGCTTTTGGATTTATAGATTATATCCATAATTTCTCCTTTTTAAAGTTAGTATTAAACGGCAATCGCCGTCTCTTGCTAACACAGATATTGCGTTTAATACGGTAGTGCGCACTCAACATTCCCAGGCTAGCCGGGTAACTCTTGCTTTTATTGCCCAAATGGTTGGGTAGGGGTGTGTGGTGGTGGGGGCGGTACCCCTGCCGGCCACTTACTCCAAACAAAAGTAATCGCTCTATTTTATGTTGCCTTAGCGCCGGGGGCAGTCAGCCCATGAACCGAGCGGGGCTCGATAAACTAGATAGTAGCAGTTGCTACGGCCAAATGGCCTGCTTGCAAAAAAATGCAGCGATGCAATACTCTGAAATTAAGGAGTTGTTAAACATCAGGCTAACGACACTTTCTAAGCGGAATGCCTGCCGTAGACATATTGTAGCAGGTATGGGTGGTCATTGAAAGCATAAAAGCGTTTTTTTCATTTGGTAGTTTCGTGATGGAAAAATATGAATGGGGTAAAAGAGATGGGAAAATGCGGCGGCTTTTTATAAAAACGTAGGAAAACTCACGAATTTCCCGCAAAAAACGTGGGAAAACTCACGAATTTCCCGCAAAAAACGTGGGAAAACCACTAGAAATTTGCGATTTTATGTTATAATAAGGTTAGCAATTAAAAGAGGAATTAGATATGTATAGGGAGGCATATGAAAGTTTGAAAGAGTGGCAGAAAAGTGAGAGACGGAAGCCGTTAGTGGTGAAAGGAGCTCGTCAGGTTGGCAAGACATGGCTAGTGAGGTATTTTGGCGAGAATTGTTATAATAACGTGGTTTATGTGAATTTTGATCATGATGCTTCGGCGAAGGATATTTTTGCTTTAGATTATGATGTTGGTCGTATTGTTGCCCGGTTAGCTGTACATGCGCGGCAAGACATTGTGCCTGGCGATACTTTGATATTTTTGGACGAAATCCAGGAGTGTCCAGAGGCCTTGGAGGCAATTAAATATTTCGCAGAGGATGCGTCAGAATATCATGTCGTTGCGGCGGGGAGTTTGCTGGGACTTTTTTTGCATGAAAAGGCATCTTTTCCGGTGGGGAAAGTAGAGTTTTTGGATATTTATCCGCTGAATTTTACAGAGTTTCTGATAGCACTTGGGGAAGGGCGTCTGGCAGATGCGATGAGAATGAAAGATTATGGATTAATCGCGCCGTTTCATGATAAATTAATTGAGTATTACAAAACTTATCTAGTAATTGGTGGTATGCCTGAAGTCGTGCAGAATTATGTAACTACGAAGGGCTTGTTGAATGCGCGGAGGGTGCAGCGTAATATAATAGAGTCTTATGAACGAGATTTTAGTAAACATGCTTTAGTGACGGAAGTGCCGCGTATCATTGATATTTTTAATACGGTTCCTAGTATATTGGCGAAGGAAAATAAGAAATTTATGTTTGGCGCGATTAGGCCAAGTGCGAGATCACGCGAATATGAGAGGGCTTTGTTGTGGTTGCTTGATGCTGGATTGGTAACAAAAGTAACGAGGGTGAATAAACTCGCTTTGCCGCTTTCGGCATATAGCGATAATGACGTGTTTAAACTTTTTTATGTAGATGTAGGGTTACTTGGATATAAGGCGGGGCTGAGGCCGGAGGTGATTATGGAAGATGATGTGTTTATGGAGGAATATAAGGGGGCGCTTTCGGAACAATTTGTGCTACAGGAACTTGTCTCGCATGGGGTGGTGCCGTATTATTATTCGAAAGATGATTCGCGGGCGGAGCTAGATTTTGTAGTAGACCTTAAAGATAGTGGACCGACGCCAATAGAAGTAAAATCTGGGAAGGCGTTAGCTAGCAAATCGTTAAAACGGATTTTGGATGACAATCCGAAAATTAAACGAGCGTTTAAGATGTCGCGCTTGGCTTATGCGGAAAATGAACGGATTGTGAACTTACCGATTTATATGACGGGGTTTTTGGAAAATGATTGTTAAGTATTGAGGTATTGATTTGGGGTGAAGTGATTGTTTTTTAAAATCTTTAAAAAAAGTGTTGACATTGCGGATTCAGTGCGCTATAATAGGGAACAGTTAAGCAAGTCGCCGTTGCGACCTCTACAAATAGTAATGAAAGCGAGGAAATAAATTGAGGTCGCTTGTAAAAGTGACTTCGGTATAATTCTTACTGACTTTCGGATTAACAATTTGGAATTAACGATGAAAAGATTTTAAAGACGGAATTAGTAATCGAGTATCGATTGCTAGTTAAGTCAATGCATAAAAAGGTAATTAAGGGCACTGATAGTGGATGCCTTGACAATCAATACCGATGAAGGCCGTAGAAGTCTGCGATAAGCCTCGGGGATCTGACAACGAGAAACGATCCGGGGATTGCCGAATGGGGAAACCTAATACAAGTCATGTTGTATTGCGTCTATCTGAACACATAGGGTAGAAAGCGGGAACGGGCCGAACTGAATCATCTTAGTAGGTCCAGGAAAAGAGAATAACCAATGATTCCGAAAGTAGTGGCGAGCGAAATTGGAGCAGCCCAAACCTTACAAGTTCTATTTTGTGAACCAGCTTTGCTGGAGCAGGGTAAGTCGGATCGTAGCCATGTCGTTCTGTGAGCCAAGGAGTTGGGTCTAGTCATTGTCTTCCTAAGACCGCTTGGCCTCCGACTTAATGATTCCGAAAGTAGTGGCGAGCGAAATTGGAGCAGCCCAAACCTTACAAGTTCTATTTTGTGAACCAGCTTTGCTGGAGCAGGGTA
>JAZUND010000014.1:0-10492 GCA_045603965.1 Candidatus Nanosyncoccus sp.
TTATAAAAGCAGTTTACAACCCGAAGGCCGTCATCCTGCACGCGGCGTTGCTCCATCAGGCTTTCGCCCATTGTGAAAGATTCCCTACTGCTGCCTCCCGTAGGAGTCTGGGCCGTGTCTCAGTCCCAGTCTGGATGGTCATCTTCTCAAACCATCTAACGATCGTCGACTTGGTGGGCTATTACCCCGCCAACTATCTAATCGTACGCAGGCCAGTCCCAAACCGTCCGAAGACTTTAATCCGAAGATCATATGCGGTATTAGCACACCTTTCGGTGCGTTATCCCTCAGTTTGGGGTCCGTTCCCACGCGTTACTCAGCCGTCCGCCGCTCGTCAGCAGGGTTCCACTGTTCCCTCGAATTCAACCTCCCGCATAATAGCCCGGAGTGTCAAGGAAACGGTGGAACCCCCTGTTACCGCTCGACTTGCATGTATTAGGCACGCCGCCAGCATTCATCCTGAGCCAGGATCAAACTCTCCATTAAAGTTTCAAGTTTGAAAAACTCAAATTAAATAAATAAACTGACGATGATTAATTGCACAACTAAATTGTTAAACTCTCTTCAAAGACTCTTAAAATAACTTCTCGCAGCTTTGAACTGTTACCATCTTATCGCGTTTGAATAAGTTTGTCAATACTTTTTTCAAAAAATCTTTATTTTTCTTTGAAAACCCACCCTTTTTTGAGTAAATTATTTGTTTTTGCGTTTTGGCATGAACCACCAAACAAAAACCGCATCGCCGGCTACTAACAACACGGCGAGCCACCACGGAAAAGCAATGATTTTACTACATGACTCAGCGGTATTAGTTCCAGTTTCTGGAGTTTTGATTTGTGCTGTGGCTGCTGTGCTGGAATCTTCACCGCCAAAGCCAATTTCAGCACCTTCATTAACGTTATCCGTGGCCGATGCAACTTCCTCAATTTGCGGTTCTAGGTTGATGGGCGCATTTCCTTCATCTTGTGGATCCGTTGACGCAGAATTACTATTTTCATCTTGTGAGATAATAATTTCATTGCCACTAAATGGATTACTAGTAATGTCTACTGGCTCGGATGGGACAAAGAAAACTATATTTCCAGTGTTGCTATAACGGATTTGGCACTCCATACCATCTTGGTAATCTGATGAGTCTATGCAGCTAGAAAGATCATAATAGAGTTCGTAGCTAATACCGATTGTGGTTTTATAATAAATTCGGAGATGGCGACTGGTTTCTGGGTTTAAAGAAAACTCTTTCATGGGTAGTTCCACTTCCTGATTGGATGGAGCCCAATCCCCTTCGTCTTTCATTGTGCTACTATCATAAACGGTGTAGCGATGAGGATTATCTATACCTTTTTTGATATCATCCCACCAATATACACCAATAGGATAATCTTTATCAAATTGAGCAATATAAAGTTCCGACAAATCATGCAAATAGTTTTCGGGAGCAAAGCCCATTCGTTTGTATTCTAACTCGGTACCGTTGAAGTAAATACGAAAAGTGTTTTTACTGGGGTTGACTGCCGTTAGGATGAGCCCGTACATATTATAACCAGACAAGGCGTCATATTTGTTCTTTTCTTCCCCATCCCAAGTAAACTCATAATAGCACATTTCTGGCATATACGGATTAGGGTGCTCTTCGCAGTACGCATCTTTCAGACTTTCTACCTTATGATTAAAAATTGTCATTTCGCGAAAATCCCAGGGTCCTGATTCCATTGCACTAACCGTGGTTGTGCCAACGATGCTCAAAATTAAAGTTAGTATTGACGTAATTAAAGGTATTCTTATATTCATATTCTCCTTTTGATTATTAATTTTAGAGAATATGATGCATATCATGAATGGAATTACAACCCCCCACCCAGGCTATTCTTAGCATAAGCAACTGAAAAATAACCCCGAGCACTTTAGCTAGGGGTTTATATATATTATATATGGTTACTATTTATCTTTGAGAGATTCCGTTTGGCTCGTGGTGTCTTCTGGTTCTGGAAGTACAATACCAATAGATGCAACAGTATCGCCTTCGCCCATCCGCATAATGCGAACACCCTGAGTAGCACGACCAAGGGTCGGGATCTCCTTCATGGCAACACGAATAGCTTGCCCCTTGGTGGACATCATAATGACTTCTTTAGCGAGTGGATCAAAAGTATGAACAGCAACGATGGGGCCAGTTTTTTCAGTTACGGCTGCCACCTTAATTCCAACACCACCGCGTTTATGTGGTGGGAAGTTAGAAACGAGAGTTGCTTTACCGTAGCCATTAGCGGAGACAGCGATAAGTTTCTGTTTAGGATCTGTAATAACATCCATGCCAACAATTTCATCCTTTGGGCGGAGACGCATGCCACGGACACCCATAGCGGCGCGCCCCATGGCGCGGACTTCTTTCTCGTTAAATCTGGTGGCTTGGCCAGCGGAAGTTGAGATGACAATGTCATTTTCGCCAGTAGTTTCTTTGACCCAGCGAAGCTCATCGCCCGCGTCAAGTTTAATAGCGATTAAGCCGTTGCTACGTACATTGAAAAACTCTTTGATGGCTGATTTCTTGATGGTTCCCTTCTTGGTTGCCATAAAGAGATAGCCATCTTCGACGCCTTCTCCTTGTTTAATAATAGCGGTAATCTTCTCTTCTGGATGCATATTTAGCATATTGACGGCCGCAGTACCTTTGGCAGATAGTGATGCCTGCGGCACTTCGTAGGCCTTCATACGGAAGAGACGACCTTGGCTAGTGAAGAACAGGAGGTAGTCGTGCGAATTAGCGGTGAGAATCTGAGCAATAACATCTTCTTCTTTGGTAGTCATACCACGCTTGCCTTTGCCGCCACGATTCTGCTTGCGGAAATCTGCTTGCGGGACACGTTTCATGTAGTTTTCGGAAGTAAGCAAAATTACGCTTTCCTCTTCTGGAATGAGTTCTTCCTCTGAAAACTTACCGACTTCATGGTTGATGATTCTTGAACGACGAGGATCGTCGTATTTTTCCTTGATAGCAATGAGTTCCTCCTTAACGACACGAAGGATTTCTTGTTCGCTGGCGAGAATTGCCTCAAGTTTCTGAATTAGCTCATGGAGTTGCTTTAGTTCTTCTTCAATTTTGTCACGTTCCAAACCTTGGAGACGACGGAGTTGCATTTGGAGAATGGCGTTTGCTTGGATTTCAGAAAGGCCGAATCTACTCATGAGCTGTTTATCGGCATCATCGTAAGAGGATCGGATGACCTTGATTACCTCATCGATATTGTCTAGCGCAATTTTCAAACCTTCCAAGATGTGTGCACGTTCTTTGGCTTTCTTTAAGTCAAACTCCGTTCGGCGACGAATGACGATTTGGCGATGCTTAATAAATTCGGTTAAAATTTCTTTAAGACCTAGAACGCGAGGTTGAATACCATCAACGAGGGCAAGAACATTGTAATGGAAAGTGGTTTGAAGATCGGTTAATTTGTAAAGCTGATTTAAAATCTTCTTAGGGAATGCGTCTTTTTTGAGCTCGATAACAACGCGGGTTTTGCCTCGTGCTGACTCGTTACGAGCATCAGCGATGTGGGTGATTTTCTTGTCTTGTGCAAGGTGGACAATTTTATCAATCAGACCTTCTTTACTTACGCCATATGGCATTTCGGTAATAACAATATTATAGCGGCCGTTTTTACGCTCTTCGATGTTTGCGACGCCACGAATAGTAACAGAACCTTTGCCAGTGGCATAGGCTTGCTTCATTGGTGCGCCACCATAGACTTCAGCGCCCGTTGGAAAATCTGGACCTTTGACATATTTCATGAGCCCATCTAGGGTAATTTCTGGATTGTCAATTAGGGCTACGGTAGCGTCAACTAATTCGCCTAGATTGTGTGGTGGGATATTAGTGGCCATACCGACGGCAATACCCATTTGGCCGTTCAGGAGAATGTTCGGTACGGCTGCCGGGAGCACTACTGGCTCTTTCTCGGTTCCGTCGAAGTTATCTCGAAAGTCAACTGTATCCTTTTCAATATCCGAAAGAAGCTCGGCGCCGATTTTGTCCATACGGGCCTCCGTATAACGAGAGGCGGCTGGCTCATCGCCATCGGCTGAACCAAAGTTACCTTGACCTTCTACTAAGGTGTAGCGCATTTTCCAAGGTTGAGCGAGATTAACCATGGCGTCATAAATAGATGAATCACCGTGCGGATGATATTTACCCATGACTTCACCGACAATACGAGCGGACTTAACGGTAGCATGAGGAGCTTTCCAGCCATTTTTATTCATGGCGAATAAAATACGGCGATTAACTGGCTTCAAGCCATCGCGGACATCCGGCAAAGCACGGTCAATGATAACAGACATGGAATACTTGAGGAAATAGTCCTCCATGGTATGCTCGACAGGTTTAATCTCGATACCATCAATAGAACCGCCGTTATCTTCAGGCTCTTCATCTGATTCTGGGCGGGTCCTGTCGCTCGTTTTCCCTCCCGCAGCTCCTCCCTTCGGGAGCTCTGCGGGAACCCTTCCACGAGCGCCACCCGCCTCATTCTCATTTATAGTATCTTTATTCATATCGTCTTCCATCTGTTATCCTTTCTAGAAGTCCAAATCATCAAGATTAACTGTGGCGGCGCCGGCCTGAATGAAATTCTTTCTAAGTTCAACTTGATCGCCCATTAACTTTGTAAAAATAGCGTCGGCCTTCTCTGCATCTTCGACGTGGACCTTTACCAAAACACGGTTCTCTGGGTCCATTGTGGTTTCCCAAAGTTGCTTAGCATCCATTTCGCCAAGACCTTTGAAGCGTTGTTGGGCGGTGTAGCCTGCTTGCTTGAAGCGCTCCTGAGTTTCGTCAATCTTGGTGCCAGCTTTACGACGTTCTTCAATCTTTTCGGTAAGTTTCTTTTCAAGGGCAACTTCATCATATAGATAATCTATCTTACGAGTATTGCCAGTTCCCTTGATGAGGCCAAACAAAGGCGGCTTTGCCAAATAAACATGGCCGGCTTCTATAACTTGTGGCATGTACCGGAAGAAAAATGTCATAAGAAGGGTTGCAATATGAAGGCCGTCCACATCAGCATCGGTCATGAAGATAATCTTATCGTATCTGAGACCATCTAAATTAAATTGGTCACCAATGCCTACGCCGAGCCCCTTAATTAGAGAGACAAGCTCTTGATTAGCAAGCATTTTATCCAATCTTGCACGTTCAGTATTGAGGACTTTACCACGCAGAGGTAAAATGGCTTGAATTTGGGGATTACGTCCTTCCTTAGCGGAACCAGCCGCTGAGTTACCCTCCACGATAAAGAGTTCACAATCCGAACGAGTACGAGAGGAGCAATCGGCAAGTTTAGACGGAAGATTGAGACCTTCAAAGGCGCCTTTTCTTATGACATTATCGCGAGCGGCACGAGCGGCTTTACGCGCACGAGCGGCCAAAGTGGCTTTACTAACGATCTTCTTGGCAATTTGAGGATTCTCTTCTAGATAATAGCCAAAATACTCGGTCATCACTTTATCGACATAACCACGAGCCTCTGGGTTACCGAGTTTGTTTTTTGTTTGGCCTTCAAATTCTGGGTTGCCAAGCTTCATTAAGATAACGGCGGTGAGACCCTCTTTAATGTCGTCTCCAGTGAGATTGTCTTCTTTCTCTTTTAGTAGACCAGATTTGCGAGCATAGTCGTTGATAACGCGATTCAAGGCCGTACGAAAGCCGACAACATGCGTGCCGCCGTCTGGCGTTAGAACGTTATTGACGAATGGCTTCATAGTTTCGGCGAAAGAGTCGTTGTATTGGACCGCAATCTCAACACCCATAGTGTCGTCTTGTTTCTCAACGTAGAAAATATCTTCAGAGAGAAGTTCCTTGCCGTTATTCAGGCGCTTAACATAACTTCTGATGCCACCTTCAAAGTAAAATGACTCGTGTTCGCCAGTTCTTGCGTCGCGGACTGTGATAAGTATACCTTTAGTGAGGTAGGCCTGATGACGAGCGTAATTCTTGACCCATTCGAAGTCAATCGTGGTACCAGTTTTGAAGATGGTTGGGTCTGGGTAAAACGTAATGGCGGTACCGCGCTTGTCGGTCTTGCCGAGAACTTTAAGATCAGAGGTAGGCTTGCCGGTATCAAATTCAATGTGATGAATCTTATTGTCGCGATAGACCTCGGCAATCATCTTAGTGGATAAGGCATTGACCACAGATGAGCCGACACCGTGAAGGCCAGAAGATACTTTATAGCCACCGTCGCCGAATTTACCGCCAGCGTGAAGCACTGTAAGCACCGTTTCAAGCGTTGAACGCTTGGTTTTAGGATGAATATCAACAGGGATACCGCGTCCATTATCCTCAACTCTGACACCGCCATCTTCTTGAACTGTGATTTCAATTTTATTACAAAAACCTGCGATTGCTTCATCAATGGAGTTGTCGGCGATTTCCTTAACAAGATGATGTAGACCATCGTACCCCGTGGAGCCGATATACATACCTGGACGAACGCGGACTGCCTCTAGTCCCTCTAGTACACGAATTTCAGACGAATCATAGGCTTCTTTAGCCATTTTAATACCTCTTCTTAAATATACCTATCTAGTATACACCTTAAACGCCAAAAAAGCAAGATTTAAGAGTGTTTTTTCAACCAGCCGTCTAGGAACCCACTTTCACGGTCAGAACCGCTCTCAGTGGCTTCTACGGCGCTCTCAGCGGGTTTTTCGGCAGATGACCAGCGGGCTTCAATTTCTTTTTCAACTTCGGAACGAGTTTTGGCATACTTGGTGGCAGAATATACTTTAAGCGTTTCCATGAGATTATCATTTGGCTCACCCATCGGTGGAGGCAGGTTGATGGTGAATGGAGTGGACGGCATGTCAAACATCATCACTTTGGCGACAGCGGCAAAATTAGGTGTTTTCGTGAGGTCTTCGGCAGTAAAAGTAGGACTAAAGGCTTTGACCATCAATTCGGCATCTGTTACGCCGATGCGTCCACAAATAATAGTGCCGACGTTACCAAGTAACGCTTCCCTGATTTTTTCGGTTAGCTGCGTCATAAACTGGTTGGCTACGATAAGGTTGAGGCGATATTTACGGGCTTCAGAGAGGATGGATTCAAAGCTGTCCGTTGCGAAGTTCTGGAACTCATCTACGTAGAGACAGAAATCTTTGCGCTGGTCCTCTGGAATATCCTGGCGGCTCATGGCGGCTTGTTGGAACTTCATGACGAAAATCATACCGAGAAGATTAGCATTAATGTCACCGAGGCGACCTTTAGAGAGATTGACGAGGAAGATTTTCTTATTGTCCATAATCTCTCGGATATTGAAACCAGACTTGATCTGACCTAAGGTATTTCTCATAATGGTGTTAGAGAGGAATGGTCCCCATTTAGATGCGAACCAGGTGATGACTTCACCTGCGTCGTTGGACTTTTGGGAGGCTGGAAATTCTTTGGTCCAGTAATCATAAACGGCTTTATCGGTGACGTATTTTAATTTGGATTTTACAAACTCTGGATCAGTAAAGCATTGAGGAATATCAATGAAAGTAGCACCAGCTGGATCGGACATCAAGAGGAGTGCGGCATTTCTGAACATATGTTGACCGCGTGGACCGAAGAAACCTTGGTTTTGTGGGTCAAAGAGCGATTGGAGCATACTAATTCCCTCTTGAACAATGAAATCTTTCTGATCCTCAGAAGTGAATTCAAACATGTTCATGCCTACTGGATGCTCAATATCGGCGGGGTCGAAATAGATAACATCATCAATACGCTCCTCGGGGACACGTTTTAAAAGTGCTTCTACGGCGTCACCATGCGGATCGATAAAAGCAAAGCCCTTACCGTCACACATGTCTTGAAAAGCGAGATTTTCCAGGAAAACGGATTTACCCATGCCTGTTTGACCGATGACATACATGTGACGACGACGATCCTTTTCGCCGAGGTAAATTGGCTTCTTATTTCCCCTGAATTCATTAGTGCCAAGGAAGGTGCCTTCGGTCATTAATTTCGCAGGGCCGTCTACTTGTTTAACTAACTGTCGCTCAACCTGCGAGCTTGGGATTGAGCTTTGCTCTGGCAAATGGAAAATTGAAGCTAGCTCTACGCTATTTAAAATGCTGGAGCTGGCCTTGAGTGGAAAAAACCTAAAAGTGTAATCAATGGCGAGTTTTTTCATATCTTTGAATGGATTAACCTTGAAGCCATTAAGCTCTGGTGAGTCAAATTGTGAAAAAGCCGATACGATACCTCCCAGAATCGCTTCGGAGCGCGGTTTCGTATCGGAACAGGCTATTACTCTAATTAGAGTTTCAAAACCTGGGTAGCGCATTTTGCCAGTAATAGCTTGGATTTCTTCTTGTTTGATAGCAGTGATAGTAACCTCTTCAGACTTTTCGTGCTCTTTAGGCACTTCCCAAGGGGCACGGATAACATCACTCACGATATCACCAAGTACTGCGCCGCCAGTTTTAACTTTTTTGCCTTTTTGCATATTTTCAATATATGTCTTGCCTGTGGCAGACCAATTTTTTTGTGCAGGGCGGAATAAAATTTGAACAGTAGCTCCTTCGCCTTTATTCACTGTAGAAAGTGCATTAAGGATGGCCATGGAGGCATCTCTCTTAGTATCTTCGTAAGTAGCGATGGGGAGATAGTAATCTTTATTCAAGGTGAGTTCTGCGCCGGCGATATTGCTTACCTTGCCCTCTGGCATAAAAATGTTCGGTTCCCTTTTTTCTTCAATTCGAGCCGTAGGATATGCGGATTGAATAGCCTGCTTAACTGTTTCGGTGAGAACAGATGGGACGATGGCATAGTATCTAATGAGTCCGTCACTCGCGATGATTTCAAACGAAAAATGACGTTGGCCATACAGTTTAACCTTAAAACCTTTGGCGATGGTAGAGGCCAAAATAGAATACATAACCTGAGCCTTGGAGATGGCTTCGTTGGCAATATCGCGTTTATCGCGTCCACCAGCCTCTATGTCGTCAGTGCTAGGCGGTAAATGGATGAGGAGTGGCACCATTTTGAGACCACGTTCGTATTTCTTAGCTTTGCGAAGTTTAGCAAGGCGAGTACTAAAAATGATGGCCACAAACAGAATAACGGCAAGGACAACTATCGGTAAGACCACCCAAGATTCCATTAGACCACCTCTCTACTAAATGAATTCTTAAGATATTCTTGCGACATGCCAGGAGCCGTCTCGTTGCCTCTGATGGCTGAGTAAAAGTCGGAAATGTTGTCGGTTTGGCTAAGTTTTACGATAGCCTCATTAATTTCACCCATTGTATCCGAGCTTAAATGCTCTTTGTCGGCATGGATAAGATGCGGGCGATAAGATATGACTGAGGATGTCTCGGCTGGTGCACCAGAATTAGATATTGGTGGCGTTATGGAGTCATTAGATTTGTTTGCATTATTCTCCGCAGCTAGCCCGCCTTGTGGCTTTTGTTCCATGAGGTCATCTTGACCGGAAATTGCTTCTGGCGCATAGATGGCCTTACTACCGAGTCCGCGAAAATCGCGAGGTTGGTTCCAGCTATTCTGGTTAGTGAGATCTAAGTTATTTTCAGATTCAAAATAATTTGGATTCGGCGAAACATTGCCTGCGCCAGCGGTAAAGAATGGCTGATTGTTATTGCCGGCATATTGATTATTTTGCCCATAATACATATGTTTATTTTATCATATTTAAGTGCGTTTGGCGACCAAAAATTCAGCTAATAACAGAAAAAAGACCATAAGACTAATCGTCCAGAGATTAATAGCGCCAAATGACCGCGCCATAAGCAACATGATTGGTCCAAATGAAAAAACGGCCGCATAGAGATAATCTTTCCCACAGAAAGACCGCCGGTTAAATGCAAGCCGATAGAATATTTTCAAAAACAGCGAGGAAATACCGAAAATTGCTACGTATAATGTTGTAAAAAATAACAAAACACCGACAGGCCCAATTTCCGTCGGCGAAGTTAGATTCAGCATCAAGATTAAAGCTGCGAGTCCCATGATGCTGATACCGATAATAATACGGTTATATTTCATAACTTGTATTATATCACAATAATGGTTATGCCCCCAAGTTTTTTAAGGAAGAAGGCGGGGTTATCTGGCCACTTTAATCAACTATTTGCCACAACCCCTGCGCTTCCCTTTTTTGACCGCTTCACGCTAGGTGAAGCATTGATCCTTATTGGTATTTCTATTCGCCCTGATTTATTTTTTTGCAAGAAGGTACTGACGAAAGATTTTCCAATGCGCTCAACGCATTTTGCGGAGCTCTAGGTAATTCCTATTTGTAATTTATGGCTAGAAATTACCTTTTCGCCCGCCAAATTTTATGGTTTCTTAGGACGCTTTTTGATTTTTTTCATAGCCGCTCCTTTTTTTGTTTTTAGTTTTTGTTTTAGTCATCTCGACTGTCTTCATATTAGCACAAAGACTTTAAAAAATCAATAGATTTGTTCAATTTTATGTTGTGTTTTCTACAACGAT
>JAZUND010000015.1:0-18107 GCA_045603965.1 Candidatus Nanosyncoccus sp.
ATTTTTCTGGTAGGACTGCCCCGGTAACGGGGAGGAAGGAGGGGATGATGTCAGGTCAGTATTTCCCTTACGCCTTGGGCTAGAATCGCGCTACAATGGCCGGTACAATGCGAAGCGAAGCAGTGATGTGAAGCAAATCGCACCAAAGCCGGTCCCAGTTCGGACTGGAGGCTGAAACTCGCCTCCACGAAGTCGGAATCGCTAGTAATCGCAGATCAGCATGTTGCGGTGAATACGTTCCCGGGTCTTGTACACACCGCCCGTCAAACCATGAGAGTCATGAGCACCCGAAGTCCGATTCGTCGGCCTAAGGTGAGCAGGATGATTGGGGTTAAGTCGTAACAAGGCATCGGTACGAGAACGTGTCGATGGATTACCTCCTTTCTTGAGAAGGATTTGATGCGTCTGAATCAGAAATGATGCAGATAGCTAGGTCGGTTACGGTTGTGTTAAATAAGCTTGTAACACAACGCATCTAGTAATAGACGTAACATTAAGCTTCACAAACTAACAGATGAAAATTGCACAACTAAGTTGTTAAACAAAAATCACCCCTTCGGGTGATTTTTTGCTAGGCCATCAAAGCAGAAAAAGTATTTATGTATTTACTGTCATTACGCTTAACCTTGATAATTCGCGTAGGGGGGTATAATATAGTAGTATCATCTTGGCGATGTCGTACTTTTATTTTTTATACGGAAGGAGGTAAGCATACTATGGTAGAATGGCTTCAGTACAATGGCGGAGATCAGTATCTCTCTGGCAACCCCGATAAAGATCTCATGGACTTATTGGTAGAGAAAACCAGAATGGCCGGACATATGCTTACCTTCAGGGAAGCGAGTTCGGACATCGGAATGTTCAGGGGTTATCACTATTCGGCACACTTTCTCTCCTTTGAGAAGGCGGCAGCGATGGCCTGGCAAACAGTCCAGCAAGAAGCGACCATGGAGCGGAATTCAGATTCCGACACGGACACTCCGGTCACAAAATTCATACCACAGCAGTTCACTAGAAAAGAGTTGTTTAGCATCAATGCAAGCATTAACTTACCAGAAGAATCAATTTCAACAAGAGGAGGTATGAAAATGCCTAAAGGTAGAAGGTACGACAATTCGGAAGTTAGAGCCATGTTGCTCAATTTCTATAATGCGCACGGTAGATTTCCGCGCATCCCCGAAGCTAAGGAAGCCAACGGCCTACCATCTTGGGGAGTCCTCACTAACGCGTTAGGCCCCAGAAACAGCTGGAACAGGCTTATTGAATCAGCCGAAGAAGAAACCACCGCTACCGATGACGCCAATGATGTCAACGATGTTGATGGCACCACTGATACAGAGGAGTCGAACACCGTTGAATCAGGACTCACTCCTGAACCGGTCCTTGAACCCATTCCCGAGTCAGAGGTAGTAGCTTCGCCTGATCCTGCCACCGAGCCGGAGGCGGCTCCGATGGAGGAGAAGTCATCGACGGAGGCCCGAATCGGTGATGTGGAAATCGATACGTCTTGCAATCAGAAAGATGACGACTCGGTTACCATTGATCTCAAAATCACCGTCCCCGGCAGGGAAAAACCCATCCTCATCACCCTGACCGTATAAACCCTAATCCCCCATACCTGGGGGATTTTTTATCGCTCGTCACCTTCGCCGTGCAACGCATTTCTTCGCTGGCGGTCTTCCAATTTCTCCACATTACGCTCTGCCACCTCAGACAGTGGTACATCCAAATATCTCGCAATGCTTCCCACATACCACAGTACGTCACCAAGCTCTTTTATAATGGCCAACCTATCATCATCAAGCAGCATACCATCTTTGTCGCGGATAATTTTTTTGAATTTATCCGCTACTTCACCAGCCTCTCCGGTCAGGCCGAGTATTTTTTCCAAGAATCCAGCCGCCTGCACGTCCGACGTCCTCTCATAGAAATCACAGCCCGCCGCTCTTTTCTGATATTCATCAAAATCCATCTACCTCCTCTTTATGCTATAATTATATCACAATGGAAGATACTAGAAATCTAATCGATGAATACAAAGGTCTCACCAACGAACAGGTTTTTGATGCGTTAAGCGCTAAACGCACTGGCCTTGAAATTGCTATAGAAAATGTTGAACACGATTTCAATATCGGCTCTATCGTTCGTACCGCGAATTCTTTCAATGTGAGCAAAGTTCATATTATTGGCAAGAAAAAATATAATCGTCGTGGCGCCATGTGTACCGACAAGTATTTAGAAATTATTCATCACCCCACCATGGAAGATTTTCTTCAAACTCAGCAAGGCAGGGAACTGGTTGCTATTGAGAATAACACCCCTCGCGCTAGGGAGCTACATTCTAAGAAGTTCGCAAATAACACCACTCTCATCTTTGGTTCAGAAAATAACGGCATTACACCGAAACTTTTAGATAAAGCCCACGATGTTCGTTTTATTGAATCCTTTGGCTCCACTCGCTCCGTTAATGTTGGTGCCGCCGCCGCCATCGCTATGTACGAATATATCCGCCAAAATGTACTATAATATATAGTATGATTGAAATTAAAAACGTCAGTAAATTCTACGGTGACAAAAAAGCCCTAAATAACGTTTCTTTTACTGTGAACGACGGTGAAATATTTGCTTTCATTGGCCACAATGGTGCCGGCAAAACAACTCTCATTAAATCAATCTGTGGCATAATTGATTTTGACAAAGGCAAAATCCTCATTAACGGCAAATCTATCAAGAACAATCCTATAGCCTGCAAAAAAGAAATGGCCTATGTCCCCGACGATCCAGAATTATACGAAGATATGAAGGCAATTTCTTACATCAATTTCGTCTGCGACATGTATGATGTGCCGACGGATGTGCGAGAGCGAAACATTACTCATTATGCCGAAGTCTTTGAAATGCAAGACGAGCTGAGTAACGAAATTAAATCTTTCTCACATGGCATGAAGCAGAAAGTCGCCCTCATTGCCGCATTGTCGCATGAACCAAAAGTTCTCATCATGGACGAACCGTTTGTGGGTCTAGACCCTAAAGCAATCTATGACATGAAGGAAATCATGAAAGATATCGCTAGGCATGGTGGTACCATCTTCTTTTCTACACATATTTTGGACATGGCAGAGAAAATCTGTGACAGGGTAGCTATTGTGAAAAATGGTGAAATCATTAAAGTCGGTGACATGAAGCAAATCCGTGGTGATAAATCGCTAGAAAAAGTCTTTCTAGAGCTTGAGGCTAAATGAACAAATTCATCTCTCTACTTAAAGCAACAATGTCTGGAGGGCTAGAACTCTTCAGCTATCACGGCAAAACAAAACAGACTCAGCGCACGGTACCAATATTACTAGCCATTCTCATGAGTATAGCAATGCTAATTGGCGCTATTGTCTTTGTATCAAGTTTCATCGAGGAAGGAATCGACACGGTCATAATTCTGCCTTTATACATGATGGCGACAGTTATCATTATTTTAACGGAGGGCGTTAACAAATCGAGCGACTTATTGTTCAAACCTCGCGACAACGACACTCTCCTTGCTATGCCACTTAAAAAATCCACAATTATTTTAGTCAGAATCATTAAATTCTATATTTTTGAGTTGCTTTACTGTTTGATATTCCTTCTTCCAGCTATCATCGCTTACGCAGTTAGCACTGAAGTAACGGCTTCGTATCCACTAGTTGCTTTAATCGTGTTGCTATTGACTCCAATTATCCCCATCGTACTTTCTTGTCTTGCCGGACTTTTTATCTCTGCAATATCAACAAAATTCAAATATACATCACTTTTGCAAACAATCCTCTCTCTCGCAATTGTTTTAGTTTTCGCGCTGTTATTTCTGACCGCCAATACATCATCCGGAGCTGAAGGAAATTCCGTACTTTCAATTAGCAATACGATTACCGAGTATTATTATCCAGCCTCAGCATTCGTCAGCCTTGTTGCGGATTTTAACTTTGTGCAATTAACTATCTTTGTCCTAGTTAACTCGATATTGCTGGCGGCCACAATTTTCTTGATTAGCCACTATTATTTCAAAATCATTTCGCGCATTGCAATTATAAAACACGCAGAGCGAATTAACCAAAAGTATAATTTTAGTAGGCACGGCCAGACCTTCGCCATCATCAAAAAAGAGCTGATTAAATATTTTAGCACGCCAGTTTTAATAGTTAATACTGCCACCGGCTTAGCACTATTCTTGATTGCAGTGGGCGCACTCTGTTTTAAATATGACGATATTGTTGCGGCCATTACTACGTCTGTTGAAGATTTTCCGCTTACGCCCGACGAACTACGCACATATCTACCCACCGTCACCTTCATCATGATAGCATTCGCTAGCCTTATGACCTTCATCACTGCTACGATGATCTCTCTGGAGGGTAAAGCGTACAATATGCTAAAAACTATGCCAGTAAGTGGTGTAAAAGTGATAATGTCTAAAGTGCTAGCCGCAACTATTTTAATCGTACCGCTTACTATCGCGGGTGGTATCACAATGTCCATCAGGTTCGAGTTTGGCATTATAAACACAATCTTAATCTTAGTCGCAGCCATTGTGATGACATTAGTGACGGAGTTGATAGGTATCCTAGTCAACTTAAAATACGCTCGCTTTGACTCCGAAAATGATGCTGTGGCCGTCAGACAGAGCGCGAGTATCTTAGTTGCCACATTTTCTGGGCTAGGAATGTTTCTTTTAACTATTTCATTTACCACTGCGGCTGTATTCTTGGCCGGCCAAACAGCGGGTCTTGCAATGATTGATGCAGCTTTCGTGGTCATCGCCATATATTTATGTATTGCTGCCGCCACGCGTGGGGAAGAGAAATACGCCAAGCTATCGGCATAAAAAATACACCCAAAGGTGCAATCATCAAATCTGCTGGTGGGGATATCAGGACTTGAACCTGAGACCTCGTCATTATCAGTGACGCGCTCTAACCAGCTGAGCTATATCCCCAAATGGTGGAGTAACAGGGACTCAAACCCTGGACCTGTGCCTTGCAAAGGCAGCGCCCTAATCAACTGAGCTATTACCCCAATACCTACATTTTACTCCATCTGAGCAAAAATGTAAACCCCTAAACCGCACAAAAGAGAGAACCACCTTACGGCGGTTCTCTAGGTCATACATACACTTAAGTAGCCTCGCAGTTTAATCTACTCAAGTTAATTTAATTTTATATCACGTCATGCATAATGTCAATACCAATTTTCCACAATTTGTGCAAAAAATCCACAAAAAGTGTTCGGCAAAAATAAATAAATTAAAACATAATTTTAAGAAAAAGCATATTGACAAAACTAAAGCGCTATGATATAATGTAATCATACACTCGTAAAAGGGTGGCGTGTTTATTAATTTAAGAATATGGTGGGCAGAATAGGATTATTAAATGTCCGGAACTAAAGCTGGCGGCATGAAGGCTGCCGCTACCAACAAAGCCAAATACGGCAAAGAATTCTATGCACGTATTGGTAAAAAAGGTGGTCAAAACGGTCACACTGGTGGTTTTGCCGCTAACCCAGCCCTCGCTCGTATTGCAGGCGCTAAGGGTGGTCGCATCTCTCGTCGTGGCCCAGCTAAAAAAGCTGCCTAGATTAAATGAACAAAAATCAGCCTTAACTAAAGGCTGATTTTTATGTTAGATTCTCGCATCTCGGACAATGATAATTTCCATCTGGTGTTTGATAACGCGTCAATTTACAGGAGGGGCATCGTGACTGCTTATCTAGCCATTCTCTGTACGTATCTAATTCGCACTCCATAACCACTTCATCAAAATCTATATTATATCGTTTAGCCAACTCACGAGCTTTCCCCCAAGCCTCACATTCCATCCTGAGTCTCTGTGCATCAGTTCTAAAATCGCGGTGTCCACACAATGCATGGCCCAATTCGTGTAACAATAACAGGGGATCGTGCTCCTCGCTCAGCCCAACAATGATAGTCCTTGGCGGACGAAACGCATATTTACGACCATTTGTAATCTTAAGCTCTGGGAAATCATCTTTAATTTTCCCAAGTAACGTCTGCGTATCCATCTAAGCTAATTCATCCTTTGTTCTTGTCGCGGGCAAATAAGTAACATCCGTATATCACTGACTCTAAAGACCTTCTCGGTCGTGCAAATTTAACTTGGTATTTGGGTAAATATTTTACATATCTCCCGTAAATCTTGCCTAGTGGTCCACCTAGCACAATGGTCTGTGGATTATATCTATCAATAATATCGCTCAGCCCAAGCGACACGCGCTTTGCCACATCTTGCATAATAGCTTTTCCATGTAAATCAGTTGCCAAGTCTACATGGTAGGCCTTTTCTAGTGCGCTTGCTGCAGCGATATCCTCCCACTCCAGCTCCATTCCATCATACGAATATAATTTATGTCCAGGCTCAAACTCCGCCGAACTAGGCAAAATTGCACCATTTTCCACTATGCCGCCACCAATCCCAGTTGAAAACGTCAAGAATACCGTCCGTCCTTTATAAAATGATCCTTCATAGAATGCTGCTAGTGACGCATCGTTTTCAAAAAAGATCGGGCAACTGAATAACTTGCGTATTGGCGAATAAATATCAATCCCCGGCCAATCACGATTACCAAACGAAACTGAATAATTTTTTTGTACACGTCCAGGTATCGCAACTACAACAGCCACTATATCGTAATGAATAAATTTTTTAAGCATATTCACCAAGTCGCGCAAAAAATCATCCGCCGTTAATGCTGTCCTAAACTTGATTCTTCTGATTACTCTTCCGCGCCGAGAGAAAAGCGCGACTAGTGTCTTTGTTCCTCCAATGTCTACCGCTAAATACATATCTTGATTATAGCATAGAAATTTGATATAATAGAACAAGTTTTCAGAGCTTCTAAAGAGGCTCCGAAAGGAAGGAAATAATATAATCATGGCAAATGCCAAAAAAATCACTATGGATGAACTCCTCGCAGCTAGCGAAGATGCATCCAAAAAAGTCATTGCAGGTGACACCGTAAAAGGTACAGTCATTTCTGTTAAAAAGCACGAAATCTTAATTGATTTAGGTGCACAAGGTGTTGGATTAGTTCCACGCCGCGAAGCTTCTTTTGCTCGCAATTTGAACGTAGGCGACGAAGTTAGCGCTTCTGTCATTGAAGCCGAAATGGACGACGGCTACGTCCTATTGTCGCTTCGCAAAGCAGTCAAAGACAAAGGTTGGGACGAGATTCAAGCCAAACTTGACAATGCTGAGACTGTCGAAGTCATTCCATTTGACGCCAATCGTGGCGGTCTCCTCGTGGAATACGAAGGTATCCGCGGTTTCTTACCAGTGTCGCAGCTTTCCGCAGAGCATTACCCACGTGTAGGTAGCGCAGACAAGGATGAAATATTGCAACGCCTTAATTCATTGGTTGGTAAGACCATTAAAGTTCGTATCCTAGATGCCATTAAGAAAGAAAATAAGCTTATCTTCTCCGAGAAGGAAGCTATCAAAGATGGCCTCGCGGAGCGCTTTGCCGAACTCAAAGTCGGTGACGTCGTCAAGGGTGTTGCTACTGGCGTAGTGGATTTCGGCGTATTTGTTAACGTTGATGGTATTGAAGGCCTTGTTCACATTTCCGAGATTTCCTGGGAACGCGTCAACAATCCATCAGATTATGTCAAGGTTGGCGATCAACTAGAAGCTAAGATTATTGCTATTGATAAAGAACGTCTATCTCTCTCCATGAAGCAGCTCGTTGAAGACCCATGGCTACACGAAGTAGAGAACTTGAAGAAGGGCTCCAAGGTGGAAGGCACCGTTACGAGAATCACTCCATTTGGCGCATTCGTACAAATTAGTCCAGCCGTAGAAGCTCTAGTTCATGTTTCTGAACTTGGCGAAGGCTCAGACGTGGATCCAGAGAAAGTCTTTACGCTGAACGAGCGTAAGAGTTTCAAAGTTCTTGATATCGACAAAGAAGGTCGTAAGATTTCACTCTCAATCGCGAAATAACTTCAAATAAGCAACAAAAAGCGGGCAACCTTGCTCGCTTTTTGCTTGTCCTTACTTGTCTTTTCTAATCGTAAGCGTTATACTTAGTAAAAGTGCACTAACGAAAGGTCATACAAAAATGCAAAATATCGACGATTTTATCAAGAGCCTTCTAGATGACAAAGGAATCACTGACGTATCAGCAGATACCAGACAAGAGCTAGAAGCTGATTTGAAACACCGCCTCATAGATCAAATCAATAAAGCTGCCATCATGGAGCTCAGCGAAGACAAAGCGGCCGAACTTGCGGAACTTATCGATAATCCAGATTTTACTCCAGAAAAAATGACCGATTTTATGCAGAATTCGGGCGTCAATTTAACCGAAATCGCTTTGGACACTATGCTAAAATTCCGTAATTTTTACTTAGGCACGGAGGTGTAAAATGAAAGGCGAAGGAGCTATCAGCGGCCGCCATGAAAAACCATTCGAACAGCCACTGACACCAACATCGGACTGGGATATTTTGAATCAAGTTGGTCAGCACGATAAAGATTTTCTGGAAAACTACTCCAAAAGCGAATTCGGTGAGCGCGAATCAGCGAAAGAAAAAGCCTTTAGCAAAGTATCAGAAAGGTTCATGCGCGACGAAGAAGACGGCAAAATATCGCCAGAGTTCAGGAAGATTTTTGAAGCAGAGATGCAAAAACGTCTAAACTCGCAGCGCAAGGACTTAAGGCGTAAATTTGCAGAGCAGGCACTAGTTGAGTCAGAACGATACAGGACTGGTGTTAAACGCCAAAGACCAGAAACGGAAAATCCCGTCCCAAACGAGATAACTAGTTCGGACGACACGAACAAAGAATCGGCACTTTCAGGAAATCCAGAATCTAAAACTGAAGAACAATTAATACACGACGCTTTTAATGACCCAGCTTTCAAAGCCGAAGCAGTAAAACGTGCCAAAGAACAAAAGATTGCCGAAGCGAAACAGTCCGCGGCCATCCGAGCTAAGCAAGAGCAAATTGATCAGACTAAGCAGGAACAAATCGTTCAAAACAAAGATGCACAAACGGAAAAATCTAAACCGCACAACCAAGAACAACCCAAAGCAAATTCAGAAAAGTTCCAATCCGAAGCAGAACTAGATGCCGCTATCGCTGCTGCTGAAGCTGAACTAGCTGCCAGTGAAGACAAAATCAAAACCTTAGAAAAATCGCAACATCGTTTCATCGCTATCAATGCCGATTTCACTCGTGACAAGCGCGAACTTGCAAGACAGTACGCCGAACGAGAATTAAACGCAGAAAACGCTCGTAGCAATTTCCTAAAAAGACTCTGGAAGGGTGATTTATTTAAAAAATATTACTGGAAAAAATACGAAAGAGAAATCTTAGACGGCAAACGTAAAATCAGTCAAAATGGTGAATCAGTTGAACTAGATGAAATTCTAAAAAAACGCAGTGGCGATGTTATTAAAAGATTTATGATGGGTGTCATAGATGATCCCGAAACTTCACGCTTTATCCATCGCAACATTGGTGGAGAAGGCAAAGGCGAAAAACTAGAAGAAGCCGATGCTGAAACTACCGAACGCATCAGAAATGCAATTAAAAACTTTGCTGGCGCCAAACTAAAACAAGGTGAAACCCTTGACGACTTGAAACGAAAATTCGCCGAAGACCTTAGAAATAGTGCCGCCGAAGAACATGATCGTGATGGTCGTTTCTCGCCAGCACTTTACGACAATTATTACGATATTGCTGTTCAGGTTCGCGAATGTGCTGAGCACAATCTCTCAGTTGATAGAGTCATGGAAGGGTTTAAGGTTTACAATGCCAAGGTTCGCAACAATCAACGCACTAAGGAACATCTCGACAACCTAGACCGCGCCATCGACAAGGTTGAAAGAAGTGCCGTCGGCTCAATTCTTCCAGGTGAAGTAATCGCGGCCGCAGTCAGCTCGGCCTATTCATTAACGCAGTTTGGTATTCGCGCTAAAGCGGGACTTGGATTAGGGCTTGGTACTGCCGGACTCTTTGCTGGTTCACGCGAGTATACCCATATCACCGAAGATCGCTCCCGTGTGATGCGCGATGTCGCCGAAGGGCTTGCCTATGATTCCACAAGAGACATCTCCGAGCTTAGTTTAGCCCAAAAGCATTTAGCCAAGAAACGCGCCAAATATGAAGCAAAATTCGGTGGCACACTTTATCAAATCAAGCCAGCCACCGAACTTGCCGAAAACATCATGAAAGCTATTGATGAACGCGATTCGGAAAAAGCCTTGCACGCTATCGCCGAAGCGAAAATCCGCACAGACTACTCAGACTCTGAGCAAAAAGACCTCATCTCATATTCGTCTGCCGATAAAATGGGTGAAGAACGCTTGCGTCTAGACCTCGCTATAATTGCCGCCGAAAAAGTCTTGACCAAGCAGGGACGCGAAAAACTCGCTAACATCTCGGCGGTAGTAGAGCAAGAAATTAACGAAAGCGTTCAAACATCCGATAGAAACTTCCGCAAACTACGCTTAGCGCAATCCCTCAAACGCGCCGGCAAAACTATCGCCATCGGTGCCGCTTTCGCTGCAACTGCGGAAGAAATCGTCGCCAGTATCAGTCCGAACAAAATCAGTCTGTTCGAAAAAGCTGGTCTATTGCATCACGAAAACAACGAAAATGCCAGCGAGACCATTTTGGCTGGGATTGCGGGACCACGTGCCTACACTGAATCCGTCGCTATTACCGGAGCAGGTAGTGAACAAATCGCAGAAAATTATCGTGCTGCCGGCTTTGAAGTTACCAAAACCGCTGATGCTCACACTGAGTTCCAATCCACAACCAGACCAATCGGTATTGAAGAAGTGGGCGGCATCAATACTATTACTCAATATGCCAATAATAGTACCGCCTACGCGGACGGCAATGAACTTGGCCTCCGTATTGACAATGCAACTGGTTCCGTGGTCATGAATTATCGTGGCAACTCCACTCTTCAGTCTGGTGAAATAATTGATGTCGCTAGGGGTGTTGCTGAAGGCAAGGCGC
Source organism: Candidatus Nanosyncoccus sp. (assembly GCA_045603965.1). Lineage (GTDB taxonomy): Bacteria > Patescibacteriota > Saccharimonadia > Saccharimonadales > Saccharimonadaceae > Nanosyncoccus. Next base: position 11,019 of record JAZUND010000015.1, read on the forward strand.
ATCTCATCGTCCGTCACGGCTCCACTAAGGTTGAAGTGCCAGCCTTCATTATCGATCCAGCTTCTGGGCAAATCACCTTTGGTCAAAATGGCTCAGTCTTTACTACGAGCGGAGAAATGATGTCTATTCTCGGACCCAACGGGGAACGTTACTACGACTCAATTCAATTCGTCCTAGATAATGGCGTTGATGAGAATACGGTTCATCACCTTACCGCTATAGCTACTTCTAACGGCGACGGTGTAGTTGGTGAAATTACCAAAACTTTCAACATCCCCACTGAGCATCCAGCTGAGTATGTGGCTTCCAGAATTGTTCAGCGTGATGTTTCTGGTGCTGGATTCGTCTCGCCACTTTCTAGTCGCACCGGCCTTGGTGCGCCAGTCTCCGCCGAAACGGAAGAGAATGCTTAATCTTCATAACCGCTTTCCGATTTCTATGGTATAATGAGTCATAAGGAGATTTCTGATGAAATATACCAAAAAAGATTACGAAAACCGCCCGTGGCTTAAATACTACGAGGAAGAAAACATAGCAAGCAGCATGGAATATCCAGACTGCTCTATGGTTGACATGATAATGCAATCCGCCGAAAAATGGCCAGATAACGTCGCCTATTCGTATTACGGTCACAAGGTAACTTACAAGAACTTCGTTAAGAAAATTGAAAAGGCAGCTCGCGCCCTTAAAAACTATGGCGTTAAAGAAGGTGACCGTGTTACTATTTGTATGCCGAATACCCCAGAGGGAATCACAATGGTCTACGCCGTTAATATGGTCGGTGCCGTCTGTAATATGGTCCATCCACTTTCATCTGAAAAGGAACTTGAATATTATATCAAAGTTGCCGAATCAAAATACGTTCTCGTCATTGATGCAGTATTTGATAAGATATACCGCTTACGTGATACTGCTCAACTAGAGCGCATCATTGTAGTTCGTCCATCAGACGGTCTAGGTTTTCTTAAAAAGAAGCTTTATAACACTCTCCACGTTAAGAAAGTTCGTTTGCCAGCAAACGACAGTCGAGTAGTTTTATGGGAAGATTTTATTGCTAATTCATACTTTTACCAAGGTAATTACCACGAGGAACGTGGCGCCAATGACCCAGCCGTAATCATGTATTCCGGCGGTACTACTGGTGCGCCAAAGGCGGTTTTACTATCTAATCTCAACATCAACGCCGAGTCCATGTGTGATGCCTCTATGATTCGCCAAATCGTTCCAGGAGCTACCGTCTTATCCATTTTGCCACTTTTCCATTGCTTTGGCCTTGGCGTCTGTATTCATACGCCACTTTGTAAAGGCATGGGTTGTATTTTGATTCCTGCCTTTTCGCATAAACAATTTGCTGAAATAATTCGTAAGAACGAACCGAATTTTATCGTTGGTGTACCTACACTCTTTGAGGCGCTTATTAATACTAAGTTGAAGTCGGATGACCTAAAATCAGTTACCGCAGTTATTTGCGGTGGTGATGCTTTAAATCAAACATTGCGTGACAAAGTTAATAATTACCTAGACGCACATGGCTCTAATGCTAAAATTCGTGTCGGCTATGGACTTACCGAAGGTTCTGGCGCCGTCTGTCTTTCGCCAGAAAATACTTTCGCCGATGGCATCATTGGTGTACCTTTTCCAGATATGGACTTCAAAATCGTTAAAAATGGCACGTTCAAGGCTCTTAAAAACGGGGAAGAAGGTGAAATTTGTCTCTCTGGTCCACTGGTTATGATGGGATATCTCGGCGATGAGGCTGAAACCGCACAGACCATTCGCCTGCATGACGATGGCAAAATCTGGCTTCATACTGGCGATCTCGGCAAACTTGGCGACGATGGCCTTATCTATTTCGCTCAGCGCTTAAAACGCATGATTATCAGCAGCGGCTACAATATCTACCCAACCCATCTTGAATCTATTATCAATTCACACGAGGCTGTACTTACCTCCATTGTCATCGGCATAGACCATCCGTATAAGGGCCAAGTACCCAAAGCCTTTATTGTCTTGAAACCAGGCTACAAGCCAGGCAAGCGTCTTGAACGCGAAATCAGGGAACTTCTGGAGCGTAATGTTCCGATCTATGCACTCCCTGCCGCTTACGAATTCCGCGACAAACTACCACAAACCCTAATTGGTAAAGTCGCCTTTAAGAAACTCGAAAAAGAAGAACAAGACAAGAAAAAATAAAGCAGGACCCGCCGCGGCTATTTGTAATAACTTAATCTTACTCGTATTTTCAATTTTAATGGTTTTTCTTTCAGGAATCGATTGCGCCGCCAGGCAGGGAAGTATCGCTTCAGCATTCTTCGTGAACGAGCGAAGCCCGACTTACCTTCCGGGAATCTAGCAAAATCTTTCGCCGAATCAATCAGCAAGTTCCAAATGAAAAACCATTCTAGCTCGTCGTGGTATTTTTGTTCAGCGCCCGCCTTTTCAAATCTTTCGTATAATCCCTTTAGCGCCTGGAAGATGTCAAAAGCATGTTCATCCCATTTAGTTTTATGAAGCACCGAATCGTCATTTTGGTAATAATAATATAACGGCTCATCCACCGATGCATAATTATTCGTAAACAGTATCAGCGCTGAAATCATTTCCATGTCTTCGTGAATCATGCCCTCGCGGAATTTGAAATTATTTTTTGTCCACCAGTCTTTCAAAAACAAAAACTGCCACGGACCTGCTCCATAGCGCACAAAACGACTTTTGTAGTCTGCGCTATTCATATCTACAGCGGATAGGTAATCGCGATGCTTATCTGGATAGATTCTTTCGGCTCCCATCATGGTAATATCGGCCTTATTCTTTTCGGCAGTCTCAACCAGTTTACGTACTGCGTCAGATCTAATTATGTCATCCGCATCAATGAACCAAATATATTTACCCTGAGCCTCCCGTATTCCAAAGTTTCGCACTGCTGACGCTCCAGGTGTATTGCATTGCAATACACGAATAACTTTCGGATACTCTTTTTGCATCTTCTTCAATAGCGCCAAGGAATTATCGGAGGAATTATTGTCAATTAACAAAATCTCGCCACTCATCTCTCCTAGCGATGCTACCACCGACTCGATACATCTCTCAAGATATTTTTCAGCATTATATACCGGGATTATAATTGAGATTGTTGTCATATACATTTATTATACCACGGGCGTGTTAGCTGGTCGCGATATCTGTAATACCTCTTATGCTTGCAAAATAAAATAATATTTGCTATAATAAGCCACAATCGGAGGTTAGAGGCCGATAGTATTTTTAATATTTTATTTTTAGGAGGTATCCTGCAATGAAAAAGATTCTTTCCCTGATTCTCATGCTGGCAATGTTGATGTCTCTCATGCTCATCGCAACTCCGGCGGCCTATGCCGATGGCGAAACCGCCGATCCGGCGGAAGCAGCCGCAGTTCAGTCGGCAGCACCCATTATCCCCGCAGCAGAACCCGTTGTTTTCTCAGTGGAGAAGCATCCCACCAGCGAAACCATCACGGCGGGCGGCAAGGCAATTTTCATGTCTTACCCCAAAGGCGAGAAATCCTACGCAGTTTACTGGACGTTTGAAGATGACAAGGGAAATATTACCGAGGCAGAAAACGCCCCTGACAGATTCCCCGGACTCATTGTCGAGCTCCCTGACCGTCAGCGGATTCGTCTGCGCAACGTTCCTGATTCTATGAATGGCCTGAAAGTCCAGGCGCACTTTGCCAAAGCGGACGGCGAGACCATTCACAGCGACTATGCCTACCTCTGGGTGGAACCGAATGATGATTTCCAGCCCCAGCAGTTCACCGGCAGCCAGCAGGCTCAGCCGGCGCCTCAGCCCGCCGTCAGCGTCCCCAGGCCGTACATTACTAAGCATCCCGAAGATGAAACTCTGCTGTATGACGGTAAATATTCGACTTGCTTCATCGCATACGCCGCAAATTGCAACAGTATTTCCTGGGAATGTAAGATCGGCCCTTACGGCACGCCGTTTTCGGCCGAGGAAGCCATTGCGACCTACGGCGCCGAACTCTTCAATATCTACACGGACACCATTGAAATTCGCAATCTTTGGAGAGACAGATATGACGGCTGGTATTTCCGCGCTGTGTTCTATGGCAACGATGGAAGCATCATTTATTCCAATTGGGCAGTGATGCTCTTCAACGGTACTCCGCCGGCACCGCCCAAGCCCGCCTGCCCGCCTAAACCCTGCTACGACCCCTGCTGGGATCCCTATTGGACACCTTGTGCAGTAGCGGTCGCGCCGGTCTGCATGGTTCCTGAAACCACCGTGTCTTACTCCCATACGGAAATTGACACCGTGGCAGTTGAAACCACATTCCCCGGAGTTATTTACCCCGGTTTCTACCCCTGACCTCTAACACCTCCTCGCACTTTCCCCAAAGTCCCACTTCAAGTGGGACTTTTTCATGTTATAATAATTCTATGGGTAAGAAATTGGGAATCATTGTTGGCATTATTATCTTGGGTTTTATGGTTGGTGCCAGCGTTTTAATCGCGAATAATTCCTCTGCGCCAAGCTTCAGCTTTCAATCGGTAGTAAACCGAGTCATGGCTATGGATTTTGACGGCTACGATAAGGACACGATTTTACCGGCCAATGACGATTCTGGCGGTCTATCAGAAAAAATCGCAGGAGATCCCGACAAAGCCAAAGTCATCATTTACGAATACGCCGACTACGCTTGCAGTCATTGTGCTGAATTTAACAGCATTATCAATAAAATCGTCAAAGATTCCGACGGTAAAGTTGCCGTAGTCTTCCGTAATTATCTTATCAATTATTTCAAGAATAACGTTATTGCCGCTTCGGCCGCCACTGCTGCTGATATTCAAGGCTATTGGGCTGAGTACAAAGATCTTCTCTTTGAGAAGCAAGAAGCTTGGTATAATTTAACTGGTTCGGAACTTCGCAATTATTTAATTGAGCTATTTAATGAAGCCTCAGACGGGCAAGGTGATACGGAAAAGTTTGATAAAGACTTAAATAGTGAGTCTGTTGCTCGTCGTGTAGCTTTTGAATTCGGTATCGGAGCTCACATTGACGAGCTAACCGGTACGCCATATTTTCGCATCAACGGAGAGGCGGTCGCCGCCTCAGACCTTCGTGCCATGGTGGAAGCCTTACTTGCAAAATAATTATGATATAATTGGCGTATGATTTGGAAAATACTCATCGTTCTTGTCATCTCAATGATCCCACTTATTGAACTTCGTGGTGCCATTCCGGTTGCCGTCGGCATGGATTTGGGGTTGCCAGAGTGGTTAGTTCTTGTCGTTGCAATTCTTGGCAACATTGTGCCGGTACCAATTATTTATTTATTTGCGCGTAAAGTTCTCGAATGGGGCAAAACCCGTAAATGGAAACCATTTAAACAATTCTGCACTTTTTGCCTCGTCAAAGGCGAGAAGGCTGGCCAAAAGCTATTGAAAAAGGCAGGCAGCAGCGGTACTTATTTCGCTCTCTTTCTTTTTGTGGCCGTGCCTTTACCAGGCACTGGTGCTTGGACTGGTACACTAGCTGCTAGTATCTTGAAACTTGACTTTAAGAAAACTGTCATTGCCATTTCAGCTGGTGTTCTTGTAGCTGGTCTTATTATGCTACTTGTTTCGCTCGGTTTATTTAAATGGATGTTTGGCGGTTAGAAAGTGTGTTATAATATACATAAGTATTATTAATCTAAGGATCTATATGGCAAACAAAAAACCAAAACAAAAAATCAAAGCAAAGTCGCAAGCTACTAAAGAACCAAGCGTATTCAAGATGCATTCTTTTTGGATTGTGACGTTATTATTCGCAGCCTTGGCAATTGTTACTGTGTTGGGTGTCATTACTATAAAAAAGCTAGAATCGGAACGTCGCACCGATATGGATATCGCAAGATTAGAGGTGTTTGATGATGTTGCTGCCGATTTCGTCCATAACCTAGAGATTCGCGACAGTGTCCAAACATTTCAAGAAATGACTGGCTACGGCATCTCCGACGAAGACGGTGTATTCTATATTACTTTCAACTATTATATTTTCAACGACGATGGCTCCATTGACCCAACTGCTCATCCAGCCATCATTTACTTCTGGAAAGACGCCGAACGCGGAACTTATTCCCATGCCTTTAGCTACCCAGACGACCCATCCTACCATCCAGACGGACTCTATATTGAAAAATCCTCCTATCGCCTTCCCCTACAATCTAACCAGTAATAGAAAATGGCTACGACGACCAAGCGCGACTTAACCCAAGAGATTAATCTTATCCTCGACAAGATCAATGGTATCGTTCGTAATCAAATCTTCATTGATAGTGCGCTGCTTTTTCAGGGAATTAATTTCATGTTTCATCCTCAAGAAGCACCGCACTATATTATGCGTTCGCTCGCCCTCGCTGTGTTCTTCCTCTCATTATTTATTCTAGCCGGCTTTATCTTATCCAAAAGTTTCAATAAGACCAATTCGAAATCCATTATTTTGGCTAGCTTTTTCTTAATTCTTGCCGCTATTGTTTATTTTACTTCTCACTATTATGCTCATCTTTTCCAATATGCTATCGCTATCACCTTTATTGCTAGTGGCATTATCAAACTGCTCGGTCTCTATCACGTCGTGCGCTTAAATCACGCTAAACCTAAAACGCAAAAAACTAGTGCTAGCATTGGGCAAGAAATTGAGGGTACGGTGACAAATAATATCACCACTGGCGTCAAGAGAATGTTGGCTCCACTAATCGCCATATCAGCTAAACTCAATAAATTTCATCATGGGCAAGTCATCATTAATTTGGTTCTTATCATAACCGGCATCGTGATGCTCTTTTTCCGCTTTCACACAAACGAAATACTGATTCGCGTCAGCGGTGGGATTTTAATTTTCTGTGCCATTGCCGATTTGATTGCTCTGCTTTGGACACACCATGAATCTGCCTTTGTTCGTAAAATCACTCACAATTCTTGAGCCATTCCTGTTGATTTTTTAATTACGGTGGTGTATAATAACCTTATCTTCCCCTGTAGCTCAATGGTGGAGCAAGAAGCTGTTAACTTCGAGGTTGCCAGTTCGAGTCTGGCCGGGGGAGCCAT
>JAZUND010000016.1:0-7541 GCA_045603965.1 Candidatus Nanosyncoccus sp.
AAAGAAGGCGGCGTGATTTTTGTGGCGCCGTCAGCGACTCGTCAGGCGACGGTGTTTGCTTCGCGCGAAGTTTATGATAAAAAAGAACCGATTATTCCAACGATGTCAGTGTTAGCTTTAGAGTTATATAAAGATTCTGAAATGAAATGCGATTTTTTGCCACTTGCCGTGTTGCCACCAAAAGGTTATAAACGGGGGCTTAATTTTCGTAAAAAATATCAGTTGATTCCCGGAGAGATAATTAAAGCAGAAGAAGTGCGCAAGAAATATATTAGGGGTCGTAAAGATTTGGAGAGAATGGACGATTTTGATTATGACTTCCACAAAAAAATTGCCGACAAATTACCACGCGAGTTTTGGTATTAGTATGTTATAATCATAAGTATGATGGACGAAGATGGGCAGTATTATTATCATCCTTTAGAAAACATAGAAGATATTGATGAATTTGAAACAGCGGTTGAACGTACGCGACTAACTAAGGCTTTGTCTCCGGAGCGTCCTTACACCTACTGGACTTTGGAACTTTATGATCAAGATAATGGCATTCGTGGCGGTGGTGGTCTTGGTGTGCTTGCGGCTGATACACGTCGGGTGGCAGAGCAAATGGGCGTGCCCTTGGCATTAATCACTCCATTTTATCCCAGCGAGACGAAGCAATTTATGCGTGACGGGCAAGTTTATGATGAGCACATCAAAGTCGATTATCATAAATACGGTTTTCGTTTTATCGACACGGTAAATGTGAAGTGCTGTGGTAATTTATGTAAGCTGGATGTAGTTGAGAAAAGGTTCCGAAATACTCGTATTATTTGTATTACGGAACCGAATTTTGGTGAGCTGTATTCTGGCATGAGTGGATCGGATCATCGTTTATACCAAGAAGTTTCGCTTGGGTTTGGTGGTTATGCGGCGCTGAAGCTACTCGGACTAAAGCCGGCAATCATGCAGCTTAATGAAGTAGCGACTTTCTTTGCAGCTTTAGCAAGATTAGATGAGCTTGCTTCTAACGGAATGGATTTTTACGAGGCAGTGGTCTATACGCGGAAACATACGCTCTATACAAACCATACTTTAGTGCAAGCAGCTGAATCAGAGTTTTCGGCGGAGCAATTTGAGAGGTTCGTATATCCAAATGTGAAGTCGCCAGCAGTGCGTAAATGGTTGGGTGATAAGTTTGTAAATGGACGGATGAAATTATCTTCGGTAACGATTGAAATCGCCGAACTTCGTAGTGGCGTTTCAAAACTCCATGCGAGAGTGGCGAATTATCGCGATATTGCGGGAAATAAAGTTAAGTTTCGTGCTGTAACTAACGGTATCGATTTGCAGAAATGGGTAATGCCTGAAATTTTAGAATATTATCGTGAAAACGCAATAACTGATGAAGTTGGAATGCCGAGTGCGGATTATGTAGAAAATTTGGAGAGCTTGACGGCCGATAAGATTCGCGAATTTAAGGCTATTGGACGCAGTATATTAAATGACATTTTAGTAGGGCGGCCGGACCAAAATGGTAGTATATTACATTTTAGAGAAGATGATTTTATCTTTGATTTTAAACGAAGATTTGTAGATTATAAACGACCAGAGTTACCATTTAGCAATCTTGAAAGGCTAAAGTCGATTCTGGAGCCAAATAATGCACATTATATTATTGCAGGTCGTGTGCATACTGGTGATATGGTGATGGCGGGAAAGTTGAGCGATCTACTTGCACGAGTAGGCTCGGATGAATTTTTGAGAGCACATGTGCATTATATTGCGGATTACGATGAGCGTTTGGCGTATGGACTGTCTTGCGGTGCGAATGCTTCCATCAATGTGCCGATTGTCGGCCTAGAAGCGTGCGGAACTTCTTGGATGAAAGATGTGGCGAATATGGATCTTTTGATCTCTACGCATGATGGTGGCGTGGCGGATGCTTCGGCGGAAAGCTATCTCAATGTGAATGGGGCTAATGAGGACGAAGAAGTTAATGCATTATATGCTCGGATGGAAGAGGCGGTTAATGCATGGAAAAATGATTTTGATTTGGAATATTTAATTAAAAAACAACTTGCGGCATATCTACCCGTGATTTCTGGTGCCAGAATGATGAAGGATTATCTTGACTATTTGTTCCCAGCGTGATAAACTATTGACAAGTCTGGTATCAGACTTTTTTGATGTAAAGGAGTAACATGGCGAAACCAAAAGTCACGCGAATTAAGGCTAGCGAATCTTCTGTCAAAGTTGAAGAGGAACAGTCACCAATTACGCGAAAGAAAGTGGTCGTTGACGACAAAAAGCAAGCAGCGGCGAAGCGAAAAGAAGTTCGTAAAGCCGAAAAGTTAGCCAAGAAGCAGGCACGTGCGGCGGAGAATAAAAAGGTTTTTATACTTTTTAGACCGTTTGTTGCATTGTTTAGATATTTACGCGACGCTTGGCGAGAGATTAGACAGGTAAGATGGCCGAGCCGCAAAGATACTTGGAAGATGGTAGTGGCCGTACTTGCTTATACTGCATTGTTTGTGATTATTATTTCGCTGCTTGATTTGTTCTTCAAGTGGTTGTTTGGGTTAATTTTAGGATAAAGAAAGGAAAGGAAATATATGGCAGTAAACCGTTATGATGCAACACGTTCGTGGTATGCGATTTCAACTTATAGTGGCTATGAGGATAAGGTGGCTGATTCGATCAACCAGAGAACTAACACTGTAGAAATGGCAGATAAAATTTTCGAAGCCATTGTGCCAAAAGAAAAGCAAATTGAAATTAAGAATGGCAAGCGAAAGGTGGTGGATAGAAAAATTTTGCAGGGTTATGTGTTAGTCGATATGAAACTTTCTGATGAGACTTGGTACATTATCCGTAATACTCCTGGCGTGACTGGTTTTATCGGAACTGGGACACAGCCAACGCCAGTTTCTGAAAAGGAAATTGCAAAAATTAAGAAACGTATGGGCGTAGAAGATCCAAAGTTCTCAGTGAAGTACGAAATCGGTGAAGTAGTTTCAATTACTGATGGGCCGTTCAAGGGCTTTGATGGCAGTGTGTCAGAAATTGACGCGGCTAAAGGCAAGCTCAAAGTGATGGTATCAATGTTTGGGCGTGAAACACCAGTTGAACTTGATGCTTTACAAGTAAAACAATTGTGATATAATAGTATATGTTACATAAATGCTTCTAAATTATAAAATTTAATAAAAGGTTTTGCGATGGCAGAAAAGAAAGTTATCGGTAATTTGAAATTACGTATTCCTGGCGGTAAGGCGACGGCTGGCCCTCCGGTTGGTTCGACACTTGGTCAGTGGGGGCTTAATATGATGGATTTTATCAATCCATTTAATGAAAAAACCAAAGAATTCATGGGCAAGAATGTGATTGTGCACATTCGTGTGTTTGAAGATCGTACTTTTGACTGGACTTGTCTTGGGCAGCCAGTGGACGATTTGATTCGTGAGGCGATTAAGATCGAAAAGGGTTCTGGTAAACCAAACGTAGATAAGGTCGGCAAAATTACCAAAGCCCAACTTGAAGAAATCGCTCAGAAGAAAATGGGGCAACTCAATGCGAACGATTTGGAAGCTGCAGTGAAGATTGTGGCTGGCACAGCTCGTTCCATGGGCGTGACCGTAGAATAAACATCAAAGCAGGCACGGGGGAGCTTGCTTTTTTGGTGTTTTATTGATATAATTAATCGTAGTTATTTTAATATGTGGGAGAGCGTTGCTCGATAATACCACAGAAAGGAAATTATGGCCAAGGAAGAGGTCAAGAATACTGAAATGGTTGAAACGGTAGAAGAAGCTGTTGAGACTGAGACTTTTGCGAAGTCTGGCAAAAAGTCTAAAAAACACATAGAAGAAGTAAAAGCCGAGGAGGAGCGTCAGGCGCGTAAAGCTGAACGCGCTGCGGAAGAATTGGTCGAGAAACCGAAAGGCGAGAAACCGGTAACACGTCCTAAGCTAGAACGTCGTGGCAAAAAGTATCAAGAAGCTCACAAGCTAATTGAGAAAGATAAAATCTATAGCCTAAAGGATGCCATTGAACTCGCTCTTAAAACTAGCCCAGTGAAGTTTGATGCTTCAATCGAAGCTCATGTTCGCCTTGGAGTAGACCCACGTCAAGCTGATCAAAACATTCGCACTACAATTGTGCTTCCTAATGGTAACGGCAAGACTGTACGCGTAGCAGTTTTTGCACCTCTTGATGTTTGCAAGACAGCTAAGGCAGCCGGTGCTGACATTGCTGAAGACGAGGAGTTTTTGAAACAACTTGATAAAGGCGAAATTAACTTTGATGTGCTAATTTCTACCCCACAGTATATGCCGAAACTCGGTAAATTTGCGCGTTTGCTCGGTCCAAAGGGTTTGATGCCAAATCCGAAGGCCGGCACCGTCACTATGGATGTAGAGAAAGCCGTGAAAGAGTCTAAGGCGGGCAAAGTTGAATATCGCGTTGACAAGCAATCTATTGTACATATCGGACTTGGCAAAGTTTCGTTTGGCGCGGATAAGTTGATGGAAAATGCCAATACATTTTTCGATTCTTTGAAGGCACAAAAACCAGCATCGCTCAAAGGCACCTACGTAAAGTCAGTATTTATTACGACTACTATGGGCCCTTCAATTGCCGTAGAAAATCTATACAACTAAATAAAATAGCCCTGCGGGGCTATTTTTTATGCTAATATATAGTTATGAACATAGATTTATCACGCTTGCAGACACCAGAGCTAATCACGATGGTAATTATAGGTGTGCTTTTGTTATTTTTGGGTTACCGGATTAAGAAGGTAGCGTTTTTTATAATCTGGTTTCTTTTAGGATATAGCTTAATGGATACAATTATGCCATATCTTAATGGCTGGGTGCCAGCAATTGCTGATAATAATTTATGGCAAATACTTTTGCCGATTGCGGGAGGGTTAATACTTGCGTTGCTTGGATTCACGATTGAAAAACTGTGCGTGGGGGGGATTGTATTTGGGCTATCCATTATGGTGGCCGTAGAATACTTTGGTACGGAGATACCAGTAATTGCCGTTGGTGCCGTGGTGGGCATAATACTTGGTGCGCTTGCAGTAACTTTAATGAAGCCAGCCATTATTATCGCAACGGCAGTTGCGGGTGCTTATGCTTTGACGATAACACTTCTCACTTGGTTTCCGGAGATTAAGGGTGAGGTGTTTTATTTCCCGATGCTCGTGGGATTTGCGACGATTGGCGGTTTAACACAGTTTTTCACTACGAAGCACGCTTGACTTTTGAGATTAGGTAGGGTATAATGTTTTTAGTTACCAAAGACAGTAGCGAGGTTTACCTTTAATAATGCTACCGAGGAATTATTTCTTATAATTATTTGGTGACGGAGTTTAACAATTAGCTAACTTTTATTTTATTAATTAACCAAAGGAACTTTTTATGGCAATTTCAAGAGATAAAAAGAATACGTTGGTTGCTGATCTTACCGAGCTTCTTTCTAATTCCAAAATGGTCGTGTATGCCAAATATGAAGGTTTGACCGTAGCAGAGTTACAAGAACTCAGGAAGCTCGCAAGAGAGTCTGATGTGAAGATCAAGGTCGTGAAGAACCGTCTGGTGAAGGTCGCGATGAAAGAAATCGCTGCTTATAAAGATACGGATGCTTCAAATTTGACTGGACAGCTTCTTTATGCACTAGGTTCCGATGAAGACTTTGATGCGGCGAAGGTCTTAACTAAATTTGCGAAGACTCACGCCAAAATGGAGCTCGTCGGTGGCTTCAATGGCGAAGGCGTTACGCTTTCAACAGAAGAAGTAAAAACTCTCGGCTCGCTTCCGACCAAGAACGAACTTATCGCACAGGTGGTGGATACTCTACTTTCTGGTGTCAATGGTATCGTTTCTGGCCTCGAAAAACACGCAGAAGAAAAAGCAACCGCTTAATAATAATCCTAAGAAAGGAATTTACATATGGCAACTGATATCAAAAAGTTGGCCGAAGAGCTTGTCAATATGACTGTGCTTGAGGTTAACGAACTTAAAACTTTACTCAAAGATGAATATGGCATTGAGCCTGCAGCAGCTGTTGTGGCTGTAGCTGGTGGCGCTGATGGTGCTGCCGCTGATGAAGGCAAGTCTGAATATGACGTGGTCCTCAAGGATGCTGGTGCTCAGAAGATTGCAGTCATCAAGGCCGTGAAGGAAGCTACTGGACTCGGTCTTGGCGAAGCTAAGGCTATCGTTGATGGCGCTCCTGCAACCGTAAAGGAGAAGGTCGCAAAGGCTGACGCTGAAGCGATGAAGAAAGCCCTTGAAGAGGCTGGTGCTACTGTAGAGCTCGCTTAATCTTCGAAATGGTTAGCTGATTGTAAGTGGGGTTTCTTTTCGAAAATGAAACCCCAACAAAGAAAATCCGCCGAGGCTGTAAACCTGGCGGATTTTGCTCTAGCTATTTGTGCTAGAGTTGGGTGGCGTTGGTGGAGAGCCAGGAGCGGAAGTCTGCATTATCAAAATCGTCACCGCCGGTGATGGTGATGGTCCGGTAGTTACTATTGTACCACCCGCCATCTTCATCATAAGCGTAATTACCTTCACCCAGTTTACTTCCATATATGTATTGTAGTGTAAACCCTAGTCCTGAAGGAAGAGGCTCTTTGAGGAAATATAACCTGTTATATTCTGTTGTATTCGATGTAAAATCTATATAATAGATTCGTTGCACATTCGATATGCCATCAAAACTGAGAGATTCATTAAGTAGCCATATTTGTCCACCCTGTTCCCACACTGCATATAATGGCATAGTGACGCTTCCACCAGTATTGCTTATCATGTATGCGTCTCCTGCTTGGTAAGTGGTGCCAGAGCAAGTAGTAGGATCAGATGAGTTATTTACGGTACACCAACCAGCAAAGTTATAGCCATCTCTTGTTGGTTCGGTAGAGCTTAGGGTGACATTGGTAGCTGCAGTAATAGTATCTGATTGACTGGATGGCATACCGGTAGCTTCTGTTGTAGTATCATTATAAGTAATAGTATAGTTAGTAGTAAGAATCTTAGTAATGGCAGTGAAGTTAATGACATTGGTATAGGTACCGGCTATTTGAGTATTAGCGGCTCTTGCACCTATTTTAAACTTAATGGTAGAAGTACTAGCATTACTTGCAGCATCTACTAGCTTAACACCATTAACTGTAGTGTAGAGTGGTAAACCATTATAGCCAGTACTTGGATTACCATTATTACTATCATAGTCACCACTAATCCAATAAGTACTGTCTGTACAGTCATTTGTCGTTATACAATAGGAATAGCCCCAGGTATTACTGTTTTCATCAAAGTTAGAGAGACTAGCCTTATTGGTACCAATACTAGTAAAGGTATTAGTACCATTAGGGTGATTCAGGTTAGTATTATTATAAGAAGGATTACTATGCGTATTATCACCTACGGTAGCATATAGTGTATAACCAGCTAGGTTATTAGTACCAGACACAATAGTAATTTCGTTACTATCACTATAATTCCCAGGAGATAGATTATCTATACTTAAATCATCGGATACTGCAATAC
>JAZUND010000017.1:0-18388 GCA_045603965.1 Candidatus Nanosyncoccus sp.
GAAGCTTTCGCTTCGAGGGGATATTTTAGGATTTGCTTATTTTGCGATACCGCGCTCGGCAGCCGCATTCGATCATCCACCAGTAGATGGTGGACAGCAACATCCCGCCGATAATGAACCCCACAATTCCGCCCAAAACGGAATCTAGCACTACCGCCACGTATGCGCCCGTGTTGACAATCGCATAGAATGTCACCACTGCCCCGCAGCAAGCACCGGCTATTTGGCGAATTTCTGACTGACGCCAGAAGTCGTCACCACCACGCTTATAGACTACGAGATAGCCTAGCAAGAATGCGACTATAACCATAACCAGCGCGAACAGAATCGCATATTGCGGCGTAAACCGCGTGATATCTGGCCCAAATCCTACATATTGTTTCATGATGCCCTCCTTTACAATCATGAAATAGGTGCCAAGACTGATATTCAGCACCAAAATACAGCTTATATCCTAATTATATCACACTTATGTCAATAAGTCAAGATGCGTCTCCCTATCACCTCTGTTATTCTTCCGCACCATCTCCAGCTTCGATTTCAGCCTCAGCTTCGCCGCCGTCAGCTTTCATCACCTCGTCGTAATCTACTCCATATTGTGCATAGAATTGATACTTCTGCAAGGCTTCCGAGATTTTCTCGGCCATTTCGGCTCGCTTACCTTCGCGCGGCACCGTCATTACGATAAACTTAATCGGCTTATTGTATCCACCACAGATTTCCATTGAATCGCCATAGGCTAGATTGCCCGGAATCGTTATTTCGCGCACGCCCCCAACTTTTGCCCCCTCCATGCCAGTATACCAACCCTCAATCAGCGATTGCTTCGCTACGTCGATGAACCCAGTCAACTTGGTCGAGTTTTCGAAGTTATCTAGCGACGAGTCGAACACCGACTCATCCGCACAGAACCCAATATAATACGCCAAGTAATTATCTTTCGTCACCGCCGCACCCGAACCAGACTTCAAATCCCTATGCTGCACGCCATTATCATTGGCAGACGATTCATTATACGCCTTCACCTCTGACTTATATTTTACAAACTGGTCATAGTCGCTGCCATAAGCCGCAAAGTAATCTTCGAGCGCCGCTGTATAGTCGCCTTCAAGTTCCGCCACCTTTGCTTCGTCGATATCGAGGTCGGATTGGCTGGTCGCGCCCTGACTACCGCTAATCACAATCGCTGCATAGCTCGCGATAATCGACCCCACCATCAAAATCGCAATCAATATAATAAAAACTCTCTGTTTAGTGCTGGTTTTCAACTCTTTTTCATCCATAATAACTCCTATCTTTAGTCATTATACCACAAAAATAGCCCCCTAAGGGGCTATTTTTAAGCAGTTTCTTTAGAAGCAGGTCGTTTAAGAATAGCAACTTTCTTGAACGAACCACCAGCTTTCTTGATGGCCTCAACTGCCGAAGCCGAAGCAAATTGCGTCTCTAACTCAATCTTAGAGGTCAGCTCACCACGAGTGATTACCTTCACCTTTGCAAACGGCGAAGAAATCAACGCAGCCTCAGCCAAAGCATAATTATCAACCTTGCCCGAAAGCTCATTCAAGCGATCAGTATAGACCACCTCAGCCTTCGGATGAATTGACTTGAAACCCTTGAGCTTCGGCACAGCCTGCATAATTGCGCGCTGGCCACCCATGAACCCAGCCGGCATCTTGCGATGGCCAGTCCGAGCCTTCTGACCCTTAGTACCACGACCGGCAGTTTTGCCTTGTCCAGCCGAGATACCACGGCCCTTGCGCGAAGGGCGAGTATTCTTCTCAACCACTAAATCATTATATTTCATTACTTGTCCTCCTTCTTGGCCGCCGGTTTCTTAGCCTCGGCTTTCTTGGCGGTCTTCTTCTCGGCTGGCTTCTCAGTTTCGCTTGCTTTGCTAGCTTTAGCGCCAGTCCATTCCTTGCGCGGAGTCTGTTGGCGTAATGCTTCAATTACCGCATAAGCCACGTTCACCTTATTTGAAGATCCAAGCGACTTAGAAATCAAGTTCTTCACGCCAGTAAGACCGACAATCGAACGCACAGTGCCACCGGCGATAATACCAGTACCAGGTGCTGCTGGCTTCATCAATACGTCTGCGCCAGTCACCTTAGTGCGAGTCTCGTGACAGATAGTCTCACCATCCATCGCAAAAGTTACCATAGATTTCTTAGCCTTACGAGTTGCCTTAGCGACGGCTGTGGTTACATCGTTACCCTTAGCTACGCCAATGCCAACTTTATTTTTGTGATTACCAATCGCGACGAGCGCCTTAAAACGCATCCGGCGACCACCGGCCACAGTGCGCGACACACGGTCAACTGCAATGGTAATTTCATCATATTCTTTTGGTCCCGCATCTGCGCGTACTCTGTCGCGACGATTGCGACGGTCCATCCTACGACCAGCAATATCGCGGGTCTGCTTAGTAGCAGCCGTCTTATCGTCCATTTTAAGAGTGCCAGACTTGTTAATCACGCGCGGGGCTTTTTTCTCTGCTTCTGGCATAATTAAAACTCCAATCCTTCCTTGCGAGCCGCCTCAGCCAATGCTGACATGCGCCCTGCATATAGTTTAGAACCACGGTCAAATACCACCTTCGTTACTTTGGCGGCTTTGGCCTTTTTGGCGATTTCTTCGCCGATTTTAGCGGCTTTTTCGGTCTTGGTACCAGTCAATTTGCTACCAACCGTCGTCGCATAAGCGAGAGTCTTACCCTCGTCATCATTGATGATTTGCGCTACAATATGCAAATTCGAAAAATGAACCGAAAGGCGCGGACGCTCTGCGGTGCCATGAATCTTAGCACGAGTTCTGTTTGCTCTAAATTGCTTATTCATTACTTCTTACCCGCCTTTCCTGCCTTGCGAAGGATTACTTCGTCGACATACTTAATACCTTTACCCTTGTAAGGCTCAGGCTTTTTGAGTGAGCGGATTTCCGCCGCTACTTGACCGACCTTTTGCTTGTCGATGCCACTCACGGTGATTTCCATCTTATTAGTAGCGAGCTGCACTCCCTCTGGCGCATGATACTTCACTGGGTGCGAAAACCCAAGTGCCATCTCAATGTCAGAACCACCACCAGAAAGGCGAAACCCAACACCGTTAATTTCTAGTTTTTTCTCGTAGCCTTTGGTTACGCCAACCACAGCATTGTTGAGCAATGCGCGTTGCAAACCGTGCCAAGCTCGAGACTTTGGCTCGTCATCTTCGCGGGTGACAGTAGCCACGTTGCCATCGATAGCAACCTTAGTTTTAGGTTGAACCGGGACGATGAGCTGACCCTTCGGGCCTGCAACAGTAATTTCGCTGTCGCCGACCGTGATTGTCACTCCCGCCGGAATCTCGATGGGTTGTTTTCCGATACGACTCATATCTTTTCCCTTTTACGTTAATATTCACCCCATTATATCACAAAATCCCCCTGAAATCAAGCACATAATTCGCTACGTTTCCGGAGCTTCGTAATGTGATAAATCAAAGATTTTATCACATTACTCCGCTCCTTCGGCGAAAAAATCTGCTAAGATAAGCAGATTTTTTCTTTATATCCCTCAACTGTGGCGAATTATTACTTTCGCTTAGCGAAGATTGCTGCACCCACTAGGGTCAATGCTGCAATCGCTACCACCATTGCGGTGCTTGCGTTGACTGATGCTGCGCCACCCTCAGCTTCTGCTTCGTCGCCAGTTTCCGGCGCCTTCGGCACAGGAAGCAGAGTGTCCTTATATGCCACTGCATAAGTTGAGAATTCATCGGAAATCACATAGATTACGCCGTCTTCAATGTAGAAGTCTACGCCTTCGGTCAGCACTGTCACCGTGCCTTCATGGTCGCGTACCACGAAGTATTGTCGTGAGTAGCCAGCGGCCGGATCAGATACCTTAGCTAGTGCCACGGTAATTTTGCCATTCAATTTATGCAATTTACCAAGTTCGTCACCGTTCACTTTCAAGAGTACCGATACGTCGTAATAATCAATGTGGTCCACATCATGAGACGCCAGCGCCTTCTCGATATCCGCCTTTTCAGTAGCGTCCACGCTATCATTAATTGGTGTTACCTCTACGTCAACCGTCACTTCATCGCCATAAAGTGCAGCTTCGTTCAAGTTCCTAACAGTATCCAACCACTCGTTATCTTTCACTCCAAGTGCCGTCTTGAATTCATCAAACAAATCCGTCATACCGAGTGCTTCAATGTCTTCATCGGTCAACGTGCCATCCCACATCTTCGTAATAAAGTCCAGCACCTGGTCAATTGGAATGTTTTTCGCAATCATCTTTTGCGCTAATTCGGCTGTGGCTTTTGCGGTATCCTCATAGAGCCCTTTTACGGTCGATACAGTTACTTCGCCTGGGTTCAATTCTTTTGTTTCTTCGCCTGGTGTCACCTCGTAGACCACCAAAGTCACACGCTTGAGGGATTTTGTTTGAAGCCGATTAAATCGGTGATACATATTGATGTTGTATACCCCTAGTTCCATGTCATTAGTATCAATCGTTATTTTTTTGCCATCTTCCACCTCAAGTTGCTCCGAACTAAGCACGGCTGATGTTATGTTCCAGTATGAATTTGATTCAATTTCTACGGTCTCACCGGCTTCCACCATGATGAAATCAAATTCGCTTGCAACGGCATAAAAACTACCAGTTTCTACTTCGCGATAGCGATGCTCTGCCGCAGAAAGGTTTTCAATTCGCACATCGTAGCGTCCTTCTTCAGTCGGAACAAACTCAAAGTCGTCCGTTGCTTCACCGGGGTAATTCAAGGTCTTGTTAAACACCTCAGTCGTCTCACCATCACGGGTCAGAGTAATCGTCACTTTTGTATCGCCGTAAGTATTAGTGTGATTAATGTTGTAATTATAAGTCTCCCCTGCCGACATGTCGACAATTTGGCTGTCTGGCGCATTCGCATCGAGGTTATACACCTCAAACGTTGCCGTATATTCACCCGCCACGGCACCATTGCCACGATTCATTGTGTCAGTGTATTTCACAACGTATTTGCCTGGTTTTGTTGCATAAACCAACCCAGTGCTTGTGCTGACGGTAATACCAGTTGGGTCACCTTCTACGACTTCATAGCTAATTTGAGCCATGCCACGATTTGTCAGGTTGATCCAATCTCCCACATTGACCAAGAATACGTTATTGAGACCAGAAATCGCGCCATAGTATTCGGTCTGACTCGGATGATACATCTCGTATAGATAAATAGTTACTGTCTGTGTATCTACTACGGTGCTATTGACGAGCGCCGAGAAATCTACTGTATAACGACCAGCATTGGTATTCTCGCTTGGCCAGAAGAAGTAATCTTCACCTTCCGCCGATGTATCACCAGATGTAACCTTCGTCATTACGATGCTGTTGGTTGGGAAACCAAACATGTTACGTACTGCGCTATTATTTGTATCAACCCAGTAGCGGTTAATCGCGTTAATCAAATGCTGCGCCGTATCGGTCGTTGTCACGTGGTATTCCAAATCTTTCACTTCGAAATCAAACACATATACCGTTACAGTTTTTTCTGCTACACCATCGCTAAATGTGATCGTATATTCGCCCGCCTCATTAGCTGTAATTGTATACTCATCGTCGCCGTCCTCTGTGTAGGCAATGCCATTGCGTGAACTACCATCGAGCTCAATACCACACTCGTGCTCATAATGTCCCGGACGATATGGGAAATATGTCGTATTGTGCCATACGTCTTCACAGATTTTACCCAAATCATTCTTTTCGTCTGCCGTCACCGTGACTGAGTCGCCATTCTTAATGTAAAGTTCCTCGACATCCTCGCCACTTTCATCCAAAATCTCAATTTCGTGTACCCTCACCGTCACTGTGCGTTCGGCAATTGTTACGCCACCTACGGTATCAGTAAACTTCAGTTCATATTCACCTGCCGCTGTACCAGTCGCCTCAACGGTGTAACGACCATTATTCATCTGCTTCGTAATGATTAATTCACTATTTTCCTCGCAGGAGCCACCATTAATCTCGCAAACTACAGAATTCTGGTCGTAAGCTTCGCTCATACGGAAGCTAATTTGTTCACCTTGGGCAATATCATAGCCGTTACGATCCGAAGTATCGGTGAAATCCGAAACTCTCACCTTGAACGTCTCGGTAGTTCCACCCAAATCATCATTGTAGCTCACGGTCACCGTTGACTCACCAGCACTACGCGCCGTTATAGTCTTTAGAGTGTTACTGATTAATACATTTTGGTTATCTGCTGACAGAGAGTAATCCCACAAGCGGATATTGGTGTCACGTAAATCAATAAACTTCAGCACATCGCCACCACCTTGGCTGAGTAGAGTTTTCAACACGATATCTTGCGGATTTTGCTTTTCGTAAACCTTGACAATGGTTTGACCAACCTTTTCATCGTTTACATAGTATTCCAAAGTCGCATTGCCCTTGGCGTTTGCCGTGATCTTTGCATCAGCCGCAGTGTCGCCAGAAAGTGATACGAATTGCTCGCCTTCGGTGATTGCTGCCGTTATAACACCAGGGTTACCGATGTTGGTCAATCTCTCGTCTGTTAGCGACAATTCAGTTCCTGCTGGAATTAAAATGCTACTCTTTGCAGTAAATGAGTATACATTAATCGTTCCGAGCTCAATCCATTCCGTCGCAAGATCTGCTACTGATACTTTGCCCAAGATTGTGACAGTGCCATTCTCTTTTGCCTCCACGGTATAATTACCGTCAGTAGCATTCTTGGAGATAGTCGCGATATTTTCATTCGAAGTTTTAACTTCTAAGGTAGTATATGGATTGGATGTAAACGTCAAAGCCAAATCGTTCCGAGAACTACCCTTAGCCATGTATACGTCATCAATTTCATCGGCTTGATATGCGTGTACTTTTGTTACCTTGTCATAAGACGCATCTCTTACGATTTCGCCATTCTGGTCATAGTTATAAATATCAAACGTCAGCTTCAAATCTGAAGAGTTTGACAACCTAGTAGCATTTAAGGTATTTGGCTTAGTGAAATTACCGCCGTTTGCTTTAAACTGACCATAATTCTGAATGCTCGCATCGTCTAGGCCATCAATCTGAGTATCAATACCAGCCTCCACTAAAACTCTCGCCGGTACATTATCTACCACCGGGGCATCGTCCACTACGTAGCGGCCATCCACGAGATAGTTTACTTTGCCCTCGGCCAGATAAGCCTCTTCAATCGGTAAATCATAAACACCGCTACTCACTGCGATGTTGGTATTCCCCGCATCCCAAATTGCATACTCGAGCCTACCAGACAAAGTATCGTCAAAATCACAATCCTTCATCGTGGTATTATTGTGGCTACCATAATCGATAAGCATCGCCTGCTGTGCAACTCCGCCTTCCGTCGCATATGGGTAGGCGTTCTTTAACCTTACATTATTCAAGGTGAGGTTATTGTAGTTGGATCCGTCGTTGAACTTAATATCGCCAAAATTATTCCACGCACTCGTATCACTTTTTGCCATGATGCCAAGCAAGTCAGAATCTGTTACATTGATAGTGGCGTCACTTTGCCACAAATTCAAGTCCGCCCAACCCTTCAAGGTTACACCAGAAAGATTAAAGGCCGACCCAACATCAGAATATTGTGTAAAGTTCACGACATACTTAAATCCTTGGATTGTGGTATCTGTAATATTCGCAGTCGAATGCTTAAACTCACCAAAGCTAATCCCGCGAGTTCCAGCAGGATGTCCAGCTGCATCTGACCAATCAGTGTCATAGTTAGTAATACTACTGTTTTGGATCATCGAATCCTTTATTGTTAACTTTGCACCGTCCTGAGTTTCATAATAAGATAAACCACGGTACAAAGCATCAATGGTAACTCCGTCAAACATCAAATTTGAAGCGGTTGCACCACCGTCGGGCACTACGACACCCATCTGTACTGCTGTGATTGATAAATCCTTAAACTGTACGGCCTCATTCGTATTGATGTGAAAGCCATCGTTACTTACAAAGGCAATCGAATTTCCCCCACCGTCAATGGTCTTGCCTTTTGCGACGGTTGCTGTCGAACAGCCAGTCAAGTTGGTCGTCAGATTGATAGTTGTATTGTCATCCGCAAGCGCAGCGGCTAGCTCGTCGCAGGATCCAACTTCGGTAGCCAAAGCATCAGCCCAAGCCTCCGCAATCGGCATTATCGGCATCGCTACAAGCGTCAATACTGCTGCAACCCCAGCATACCCGACTCGTTTTAAGTTTGATATTAAATGTTTGCCCATACCTTCTCCTTTGTTATTCGTTTAATATCACCGCGTAATCTTTACACGGAAACAAAACGAGCTTGGGGCCCACCCAAACTCCTCCTAACGCTCCATTTTGCCACAATTTTACCGCATAATCGTTATAAACGCAACCATAAGCACATACAAAATAACCCCCTTAAAGGGGGGTTATTTTACCAAACTTTCACGAGTACTTCGCCACCAAGTCGGTTTTTCTTGGCTTCGCGCCCAGTCATCAAGCCCTTCGAAGTGGATACAATCACCATACCACGACCAGACTTAATGGTTGGAATCTCGTCGGCGCCAGCGTATACGCGACGACCAGGCTTTGAGATTTTAGTAATCTCGTTAATCTTTGCTTGGCCACCATCTTCGCTAAGTACAACATGGAGCATGCCGCGCGGTGCACCTTCAACAATGTCATATGAAGCGATGTAGCCATTTTTGGCTAAAACTTCCACCACCCCAGCCTTCAACTTAGAAGTTGGGACGAGAATTTCACTCTTACCGACCATTACGGCGTTTCGAATCCGCGTCAATAAATCGGCAACTTGATCTGTAGATTGTAATGACATATTTCTCTCCTTTCTCCTACCAACTGCTCTTAGTTACACCAGGAATTTCGCCTTTAGATGCTTTTTCCCGGAAATTAATACGTGAAAGACCGAATCGGCGCATATAACCGCGTGGACGACCATCCAACATATCACGATTTTTAAGACGCGTTACCGATGAGTTACGTGGCAACTTCTGTAGCCCCTCAAGATCACCAGCGGCTTTCAATTCCGCCCTTTTAGCCTTATATTTTTCGTACATCTCACGTCGTTTTTCATCGCGGAGCACTGCTGACTTTTTAGCCATACTACTTTGCTCCTTTCTCAAACGGCATTCCGAAGAGTTCTAGCAACTTGTAGCTTCCTTCCTTTGAACCATTTTTAATTATAAATGTCATTTCTAGACCGTGCAACACTGCTGCATCCTCAAAGGTAATCTCTGGGAATACAGTCTGCTCTTTAAGGCCAAGGTTGTAATTACCTTGCTTATCAAACGCCGTACGACTCACACCATGGAAATCACGCACGTGTGGAAGCGCAATGTTGATCAACCGATCCACGAATTCATACATTTTATCATTACGCAAAGTCACAAGATAGCCAACTGGCGCACCCATACCTTTACGAATCTTAAATGTTGCAATTGATTTCTTTGCAAGACGAGAAGTTGGTGCCTGGCCAGTAATTTTAGCCAAAGTCAACTCTACCGTCTCGGTATATTTTTTGTCTTCACGCTTTTTACCAACACCGCAGGATACCACCACTTTCTTCAGTTCCGGCACTTGATTGATATTTTCAAGTCCCAGTTCTTTCGCAAGCTTCGCCTTCAGCTCTGTGTTGTAGAGAGCCTTCAGGCGTGGTTGTGCTTTAACCGCAGCTTTGCCAGTTTTACCAGCAGTTTTCGCAGCAGCCTTGGCAGCCGTTTTCTTTTCCGCCATTACTTAGCTCCTTTCTTAGCTTTCTTATCAGCTTTATCGGCCTTTTTATCAGCCTTCTTCTCATACTCGGCAGCTTTGACCAATTTCAAATTAGACAAATCAATTCCGACATGAATAGTCTTCTTACCACCAGCTGGATTTAGGTATGATTTCTTCAAGTGGCGTTCCACTACACCAATACCTTCAAGGCAAGCCTTACCAGCTTTACGGTCAATCCTTACAATCTTAGCTTCCGTTCCTTTATGGTCTCCGGAAATGATTTTCACTGTATCGTTAATTTTCATTTTAGAGTACCTCCGGTGCCAAGCTTATAATCTTAGTAAATCCGAGATCGCGAAGCTCTCTAGGAATTGGACCAAAGACACGCGTGCCTTTAGGCGTCTTATCCTCATTCACGAGAACCGCTGCATTTTCGTCAAAACGAATTGTTGAGCCATCCGGACGACGAATCGGCTGTACAGTACGCACAATCACTGCCTTCACCACGGCTTTCTTCTTTACGTTACCAGTAGGCGAAGCATCCTTCACCGAACAAGTCACGATGTCACCCACACGAGCGTACCTCGCACGAGTACCGCCTAGCACACGAATCACGCCGAGCTCCTTTGCACCCGAATTGTCCGCTACTTTAAGTCTAGTTTCTTGTTGTATCATTTTACTTTTCCCCCTTTTCTTCCGCAGCTTCTTTAGCTTCAGCTTTCGCTACCTTATCTGCTCCGATTTTCTCTGGCATTTCTACATTGTTGACATCCTCTTTGAGTTCAACAGTACCACGAGATTTTTCCAAAATCTTCACCAAAGTATAAGCTTTGGTCTTTGACAGTGGCCGACACGCAGCAATTTCCACCCGGTCACCTTTTTTCGCCTCGTTCTTCTCATCGTGTGCAGTATATTTACGAGTCTTCGTAAACTGCTTGCGATATAGAGGATGAGTTTCACGAGAAATGATGGAGACGGTAATGGTCTTATCACGCGAATCGGAGGTCACTGTCCCTATGAGTGTGTGTGCCATCTTAAAACTCCTCTTTCTTTATGATTTTACATTTCACTGGCAACTTATGTGACGCAAGGCGCAAAGCTTCCTTTGCTTGCTCAGGAGTCACATCGGCGATTTCAAACATCACCGTACCGGCCTTCACCTTAGCCACAAAGAATTGTGGCTCACCTTTGCCAGAACCCATTTTCACATCAAGTGGTTTCTTGGTGACTGGTGTGTGTGGGAAAATCCGAATCCAGATTTTACCACCACGCTTGATATAACGCGTAATCGCCTGGCGAGCCGCTTCAATCTGCTTTGAATTAATACGCTCATTGTCAAGCGACATTAAACCGTAATCGCCAAATGCCACAGTATTACAACGAGTTGCTACGCCTTCGTTCTTGCCTTTGCGAACCTTGCGATGTGCAGTTTTCTTTGGAAGTAAAATAGCCATATTATTTCTCCCCCTTGTAAATCCAAACCTTCACGCCGACGATACCAGCAATAGTTGGTGCGTGATGACAATAGAAATCAATATCAGCCCTGAGCGTATGTAGAGGCACCGAACCTTCAATAAACTTCTCACGGCGGCTCATTTCAGCACCGTTGAGACGTCCAGATACCTCAATGCGTACACCTTTCGCGCCTGCATTCATCGTTGACTGTAAAGCCATCTTTACTGCACGGCGAAAATTCATACGCTTACCTAGCTGGAACCCGATATTCTCAGCTACGAGCTTAGCATTTAGCTCTGGCTTCTTCACCTCTTCCACATTGATGCGAATTGGTCCCGCCACAATCTTCTCAAGCTCTTTTTTAAGTTCATTGATACCTGCACCTTGCTTACCAATCACTGCACCTGCTTTTGCAGTCAAGATAGTGATAGTAGTAAGATTGGCGGAGCGTTCAATATTGATTCGTGCGATTGTCGGGCGACTCTTGAAACGATTTTCAATGAGTTCACGAATCTTTACGTCCTCCACTAACCAATGGCGAAAATCAGCCTTGCGGGTGAACCACTTAGATGACCAATCCTTGGAAAGTTGGAGACGGTAAGAGATGGGATTAACCTTCTGACCCATGTTACTTTTTCTCCTTTTCTGCCTTCTTAGCTGGCTTTTCGGTCTTTTCAGACTTCTTTGCCTCAGCCTTCTCGGCAGTCTTCTTTACTTTTTCTTCGCCTGCGACCTCGACGAATATGTTGCTACTGATTTTCTCATATGGAAGTGCACGACCACGTGACGCTGGTACGTACCGGCGCATTCTCGTGCCACTAGTTACGAAAATTCGGGCAATTCTGACAGTCTTTGGATCAATTGAAACTTTGGAATTGTTCAAAAGATTAGCATTTGCTGATTCAACCGCTTTCAAAACTGCGCGAGCAGCACGACGCGGTGTATTCTCCAAAATTACTACCGCATCAGACACGTACCGATCACGCACAAGTGCGGCCACGACGTTAGTCTTGCGTGGCATTGAATCAATGCCTTTTTCATAAGCATGTGCAAAGTAAGTAGCCATGATTAGTTACCTCCCTTCGCAGCTGCAGCCTCAGCGGCTTTCTTACCACCGTGACGCTTAAATTTACGAGTTGGCGCAAATTCGCCGAGCTTATGACCTACCATATTTTCAGAAATAAACACAGGCACATGCATTCTACCGTTGTGAACTGCAATCGTCCGACCAACCATTTCAGGTGAAATCGTTGATTGACGCGCCCAAGTCTTGATTACGGTGCGGTCTTCGCTGGAGAGAGCGGCAACTTTCTTCGCGAGTTTGTAGTCTACAAATAGACCTTTCTTAAGACTCCGAGACATTATTTCCTCTTTCCTTCGTGGCGACTGCGCACGATCATTTTATTAGTTTTCTTATTGTGACGAGTACGATAACCCAAGGTGAGTTGACCCCAAGGAGTTCTTGGTGCCTTACCCGAACCGTGACGACCACCGTCACCACCACCGTGTGGGTGATCCGTAGCATTCATTACGACACCACGCACTGTTGGGCGAATACCCTTACGGCGACGGCGACCCGCAGCACCAATCTTCACGTTTTGATGTTGCAAATTAGATACTGTACCGATTGAAGCCTCACAAGTAGCAAGCACTTTACGTACTTCACCCGATGGCATCTTGAGGGTAGCATAGCCATCTTCTTTTGCCATCAATTGCGCTGAAGCGCCAGCCGCCCGCACCATCTGTGCGCCACGACCCGGCGTAAGCTCAATAGCATACACAAAAGTACCCACTGGAATATTCTCAAGTGGCAAACGGTTACTATCTTCTACTTCGGTATCGCCAGTCTTAAACGTTGTGCCTTTAGTCATCTTTGTGTCTGCAAGCACATAATAATATGTACCATCCTGATCTTTTACACGAGCAATTCGTGCTGAACGATTTGGATCGTATTCAATTTCCTCAACCGTAAACGTAAATCCTTTTGGTAGGTTGTAGGTCATAATGCGATAGTGGCGCTTCACTCCACCACCGCGATGTCGCACCGTAATGCGACCTTGGTTATTCTTACCAGCCTGTTGCTTCTTCGCTTTAAGCAATGACTTCATTGGCTTATTGGTCGTAATTTGATCATAATCCTCAGTTGTCTTTTGCCTTTGCGCCGGAGTAATCGGGCGGTATGCCTTAATTGCCATTATTTATTCTCCTTCCCTGCATTCTTGTCAGCCTTCTTCGCTTCCTTTTCAGCTTTTTTATCAGTCTTCTTATCCGCTTTGGCTTCCTTTGCGCTGGTTTTCTTATTATCTTCTGGCTCTTCAAATACTTTGATCGAATTGCCCTCTGCAAGCGTTACATATGCCAATTTCTTATCTTGACGATGCGTAATGCCAGGATAAGCATGCTTACCCTTACTAAACTTAGTCTTTTTACCATCACGAATCAAAGTTCGTACGTCGGTCACTTTGACATTAAACGCTTCTTCCACCATCTTAACCACTTCTTGCTTAGAAGTAGAAAGTTTTACTGGAAATACATACGTGCGCTTAGCCTGTTCAAGATAAGTCTTTTCAGTTGCGCGTGGCTCTATCATATGTAGTTTAACTGCTTCTGCCATTACTTATCTCCTTTCAGCCATTCAGTTGTCACCTTGAGCGCTGGCTCGCTAAACACAATCGCATCCGCATTCATAATGTCAAATACGTTGAGATAGGTTGCACGTACCAATTTCACATCGGCAAGATTATTAGTTGAACGCAAAATTTCTGGAGTTTTTTCCGCCACCACCGCAAGCACATACTTACCGTCAAGCTTCAAATCCCTCAAAATCTTTACTGCGTCCTTCGTCTTACCAGTCACCTTTGCGTCAGCTGGAAGCACTACCACCGCTTTTTCCGCATTTTTCATTGACAAAGCTTGGCGAATTGCCTGTTGCTTAGCCGAACGCGAAATTTTCTTCGTGAAGTTTTCCTCACCAGTGCGACCAAATGCCACACCACCATGACGCCAAATCGGGTTACGGGTGCTACCGAAACGAGCTCTACCAGTACCCTTCTGCTTCCATGGTTTCTTACCACCACCACGTACTTCACCACGCTTCAAAGTTTTTGCGTGTGACGAACGGGAATTAGCAAGATAAGCATCATAAGCGAGTTTCACGAGCTCATGGTTCTCTACGGAAAGACCAAATACATCTTTATCTAAAGTCGCCATATTACTCCTTTCCCTCTACTATTACGATGCCCTTCTTGGGCCCTGGCACAGCACCTTTGAGACCAATCAAATTGTTCGCTGCATCAATATATGCTACGACCAAATTCTTGACTGTCACAGTGTCGTGTCCCATACGACCTGGCATTCTTTTACCTTTAAATACTTTTTGTGGGTACATTGAACCGATTGAGCCAACCTTACGAATGTCACCCTTGAAGCCGTGTGTATTGCGAGATTCTTGGAAATTCCAACGCTTTACCGTACCAGCATAACCTTTACCTTTGCTCGTACCAGTCACAGCTACCTTATCGCCCAAGTTGAAACTTTCCACCGTCAAGTTATCGCCGAGCTTGATGCCTTCCGGGAGTTCCTCTACTCGAAATTCCTTCAAGACTTTAGGATTAATATTTTCACCGGCCTTCTTTACATGGCCAGCGACCGACTTGCTCAGATTCTTACCCTGACCATATCCCAATTGCACAGCATTATAACCGTCGGTTTCAACAGTTTTTATCTGAGTCACTGCACATGGGCCAGCCTGTAGAATAGTCACCGGAGTAACTACGCCATCTTGGCCGATAATCTGGGTCATACCAATTTTGGTGCCGAGAATGACTTGCATTCTGTATCCTTTCCTTTAAATTTTATATTGCTCACCCTATAGGCAAGCTGCTTTTGTCGCAGTTTTACCTCTGTACACCAGGCAAAACTACACGACTAAAACTAGACTTTTAGGATGGTTTCTACTAATTTCTCTGCCACTATATATAATATATATAGCACATCAAGACCTTAGCAGACCTCGCCTTATGTCTAGATAACACTACTATTTTATCACACTTTCCCCCTAAATACAAGACTAAAACTAAATTACCTCTAATGCCATTTGCCCTCTCCGTCGTTCATTGTAGCGTTCTCTCCGCTCGCGCGCCTCCGTCACGATATTCCGATATACCAAATCTCCCTGCACCTCTCTTATCGCCCGTGGATATTTCAATTTAAAATCTTTCGCTCGCTCATCTTTTGTTTCTCCCTTTACCTGACAAATCTTATAAAGTCTTGCTTTTACCGCCCCACGCAAATCTTTCAATTTCGCCACCTGATTTAATTCTATTTCATCATTATATTTACCGTCCACATCTGCAAGTTCCATCTCTATCTGCTCATAAAGTTCCGAAGTTAACATAAAATCAGTTTTCGGGTCAACCTCCCTCGCAATAGTTTCATCTGTAATCTGGATCTTGTCAAGCGCTCTATCGATATTCGCTGGCATCATCCCCAACACAAAATGCGGCGCATTTTGTTCACTCCATCTATTACTATCATGCATGCAGTATCTCACTTCAGTCATCCAATCATCTTCTGCATACCTTCTAAACTTTTCTCGCACCGATCTTGCACCCGTGCCAGTTGCCACATCCACCGCAAACACCATATCTCCACTGTGGTCTTTCTTTTCCACACCAAAAACCACATCTACACCATTCATTTTGTCATCAAATTCGCTCGCAAGATACGCAAAATTATCTCGTGTTTGCAAAAAAGTCTCACCATTTAATGCGTACGTTATTACCGGCTCTGCATCGCCAGCATAACGATCACCGCGCGCCTTATCTACATCATCTTGCTCAAATCTCGCCATTTTAGCCTTTAGCTCTCTCTCATCACTCTCCAGCATCCCTCTTGAAAATCCCGGCTTCCCCCTAAAATCCTCAAAATCCGGCTGATTCCTCAGCATTGCATTACGCAAAACTCCCGCTTTCCACTCCTGTTCCGTCTCAATAGCACCGCCTCTTTTTTCTATGTTTTTCATTTTACCTCCAATTTACCCCATTATATCATACCGCAGGAAAAAGTGGCCCCGAAGGACCACTTATATTTTTTTCCTTTAATTCCCAAGTGTTGCCAGATTATTCGGAGTCGTGATTACCTCCAAGATTTTGTTGGCCACGGTTTCACGATTGTCATCGTTCTGCACCATCGGATTAAAATACATTCTGATTTCACCATGGAGCAAACGCGAATCGCACATACCGATACTATCGCCATTGTAAATCAGCGCTCGGCCAACCTCTCGCACCTCGTCCGGATTTGGGTTAAACTCCTTCGGTGAAAAGTAAAACGCGATTTCTCCAGAACCAACCACGACCAAAATCTGCTTACCCACTATGCATTCACACACCTTTCTACAAAATCACTTGAGCAAACTAAAAACTAAACTACAAGGCTCCCACAAGCCACTCTCCTAATTATATCACACTTCAAGAAATTTGTCAATAAAGCCGTCTATTTTACCGTCTAGCACCGCTTCCGTATCTGTCTCCTCATATCCCGTCCGCGTATCCTTCACTAATCGGTATGGTTGCAATACGTAATTACGTATCTGTTGCCCCCATCCCGCCGATTCCCCCGCTCTCAGCTCCGACAAGCTCGCCGCATGTTGCTCAAGCTGCATTTGCGCCAATTTACCCCTCAAAATCTCCATTGCTTTCTCTTTATTTTGTAGTTGCGATCTTTCGTTTTGAATCGCCACCACCGTATTTGTTGGCAAATGCGTAATCCTCACCGCCGAATTCGTCGTATTTACTGATTGCCCACCGTGACCGCCTGAATGATACACATCTATCCTTAAATCCTTTTCGTCAATCATCACCTCAGTATCAACCTTAATCATCGGCAGAACTTCCACCAAAGCAAACGATGTCTGTCTCAAATTATTCGCGTTAAACGGCGACAGCCGCACTAGCCTGTGTACGCCATGTTCACTCTTTAATTCTCCATATACGTGCGCCCCACTTACCTCATATACTGCCGTTTTAATGCCAGCTTCTTCACCCTCCACTCGCTCCACCAATGTTGCCTTATATCCATGTCGTTCAAAAAACCGCAAATACATCCGCTCTAGCATTCCCGCCCAATCCATCGCCTCCGCTCCACCCGCACCCGAAGTAATCCGTACAATCGCATCGTTACTATCATACGGCCCGGTAAATCTTAGCACTTTCTTTAATTCCACCAAATTTTTTTTCATTGCCGAAATCTGCTCGGACATCTCATCTTTCAAATCCTCATCCGCCATCGACAGTAGCTCCCCCATGTCATCAATCTGAGCACCAAGCAACACCCACGGTTGTGTTTCGTCATTCAGCCGCGCCAGCTCTTGATTCTTTTCGGTTGCCTTCGCCACATCTCGCCAAATCTCCGGCTCCACCACTTGCTCTTCTAATTCTGCCACCTGCCGCAGCTTTTCTTCAATTTTCAGCCTATCATATACCTTCAAGAACTCTTCACGAAGCTCCTCTAGCCTTTTCTTCAACTCGTTCATAGCTATTATTATATCATTCTATTTAATTCTAACAGAATTAAATATCTTAAAACAAAAATTGAACCGGAATTCACTTTCGGTTCAATTTTATTACTGGCCTTTTTTGCTAAACTTTTTTCCTCCGGAAAAAAGTTTAAGCCAGTTGTGTGAGGCACCAGGACAAGTCACCCGAATTGAATACGAGCCGCACCTGTTCCCGGCCAACCAGAACGTCGAATACGTGTAGCGTCACTTGCCCCGCAAAGTGAATATGGGTACGGAGCAGCTCCGTCACTTCGGTTTCTTTTTGACCTCGTCGCCGAAAAGTAAGCGGCTGACAAGGCGTCATCTCGTAACCGAAGAGCGCCATCACTTCAACTCTTTCTGTTTTATTTTTGTTAAAGTTTTTCATAAAAGACTCCTTATTAAATTAACTTAGAGCCATTTATGCGAACCTCTGTTTTATTGGTTCATAGTTACAGGCATAAATGACAAACACCTGCAACCTTTAACTTTTCTCTTTGCCAGTGACCGAAGTGTAGCAAGAGATACCTTAATTTTAGCATAAAAATTAACTTTTTTAACATGAGCAGTCACAATTTTACCATAATCACTCGCGTTTTTGCCATAAGAAAAATCCCCCGTTTTTATCACGGAGGATTCATAAAGGTCACGTTTTCTTA
>JAZUND010000018.1:0-17993 GCA_045603965.1 Candidatus Nanosyncoccus sp.
ATGCTTGGTGTTTTCGAACTTATGTAATATACTTATGTTAATTGCGGTGCAGAGTTCTGCGCCTTTCTCCAGTGAGAGGGGGTAGCCCCTCATATTTTATGCGCAGATTCTGCACTACAAGTGATACTTGCCGACATAAAACCGGCAACACTTCGGGTGGAGAAAGAAAAGTATGTACCTTAAATGCAAAAGGAACAACCGGTCGTAGAGGACCGAAAAGAAGCCGTCAAAAACCTAGTGCAATTACTTTGCGCATTAGACGACATAGACGATT
This sequence comes from Candidatus Nanosyncoccus sp., assembly GCA_045603965.1. GTDB lineage: Bacteria > Patescibacteriota > Saccharimonadia > Saccharimonadales > Saccharimonadaceae > Nanosyncoccus. Next base: position 275 of record JAZUND010000018.1, read on the forward strand.
CGCCAGAGCGCGAGTCCAACAAAGAGAAAGGAGTGTGCGACGACGGAGTAGTTGTCGTGTTCTAAAACTATGAATAGAGCGCTAATCAATGCAAGTAGTGGCATAGTCCAGAAGCCGTTACGTTACGTACTCTACGTGCGTAAATCTTCCGAAGATGCCGAGGCTCAAGCCAAATCATTACCAGACCAAATCGCAGATTGCAAAGAATATGCGAATAATCATGGTTTGCTTCTAGTTGGCGAACCGATCCAAGAATCTAAGTCCGCGAAGAAATCCGGCAATCGTCCGCTTTTCTCGCAGATGCTAAAGGATATCGAGAAAGGCAAATACGACGCCATTCTCGCCTGGCACCCAGACCGCCTTTCGCGTAATTCGCTCGAAGCCGGAATGGTTGTCGATATGGTCGATAACGGAGTCATTAAAGACCTGCGTTTCCCGACTTTTGAATTCCATAACGATTCTAGCGGCAAGCTAACACTAAACATGCTCTTTGCGCTTTCAAAGCAATACTCAGAGCACTTGTCCGAGAGCGTGCAACGCGGCGTCGATTCCAACCTCGAACAAGGTAAATCCGGCGGTATGCCAAAGTGGGGTTATATCCGCGATGACGTGTCCGGCTACTATAAACCAGACAAGAACTTCAAGATGATTCAGAAAGGCTGGCAAATGATCCTAAACGGCGCGTCACAAATGGAAGTCTACCGTTACTGGAAGATGAACAACGTGGAACGCTCTACGAAACTATCGCGCCGAAACAAGCACGTCAGAAGCTACGGCGTCTGCGAAAGCACCGCAAACCGCATCTTCCACGATCCGTTCTATTACGGAATCTTGGAGCAAGGCCGCAACTATGTAGACTTACGTGTAGTAACGCCAAACTTCAAACCAATGGTGACCGAAGAAGAATTCGACCAGGTTCAGAAAATGTTTAGAAAAGACCGCGGCTCAATTCAATCTTCCTGCTACGAAAATCAAAAAGCCACGCACGGCAAATACTTCCTGCCGTTCCGTCATCTTATCAAATGCTCGGTATGCGGCCACTATATGATTCCGGCCAGGAACCGCGGACACTCTGGCACGTATTACCTCAATTATCGATGCCATAACAAGGCTTGTACGCGCCCAAATAACAACATACGAATGCACGTTATCATGGACCAACTCTACGAGGAATTCGGCCGTATTAGCCAGAAATACGACTTTACAAGCTTTGTCGACGACATGACCGAATATGCCAACAAGAAGATGCAAGAGCTAAGTGTTGAGAAACACGAGCTCCTCGGCCAGAAAACGCAGAAACAACGCAAAATCGACGACCTTGCCGAGAAGTACGCCGAACTGGACAAAGAGTCGCCAAAGGCCGTCAAAGACAAGCTCAAAAAGGACATGGCGGATTTACAAAATGATGTTGTAAATATCGACGAAAGAATCAAGCAAATTGAAGCCAAAATTAAGAATCCTGAAAAATTGCGCATGACCATCGAAAAGTTTTCGAACTCGCTAAATTTGCTAATTAACAGATTAGAAAAAGGAGATCTCGTCGAAAAGGACATTTTGGTCAGAAATATGGTTTCGAACCTTGAAATTGATGCACAAAAAAGGGTGATTTTTGAGATTTAATCACCATTTAATTTACGTCTAGAACCTGAGTTTTCCACAGGTTCCCCTGTTGGTGAGTCGGGAGGGACTCGAACCCTCGTTTACGAAGTTCCGAGGGTTCCCAAACAAAAAAGCTCCCTCTGGAGCAAATTCGTGGTGAGCCGGGAGGGACTCGAACCCTCGACACCAAGCTTAAGAGGCTCGTGCTCTAACCAGCTGAGCTACCGGCCCAAATGTGGACTTTACTCACCATGAAGTCACGATGTACTTCCGGCGCCTCGGCTCGTGCTGTTTTCGATTTACTCGGCGACAAGCGCCTCGTACATCCAGCTGAGCTACCGGCCCAAATATGAGTCAGACTCACCACTAACTAATTATATCACAAAATACGACTTTGTACAATATCTTTTCTGAATCTATCTTAAAACTCCTGGTATTTCCAACCCAGCCCACGATATAAATCCATCGCTGTCGGCGCACCAGCATTTTTAAGACACAAATTCGTCACCTCATCCACCATCACAAGTGCGAAAAGTGTCCATGCTAACCCCAGAAACGCCCGCCGTGACATCCTCTTCGCCAAGAAAATCGTAAACGGCAACACAATGTACATGAGTGCCAACGATTCCGCACCAAATATCACCACGCTGAGCAAGCACACAAACCCATTAATGTTCCCTACCAACCACAGTCCATGATCATAATTCCAATAGCGCGTTCCATTCCCTATCGTATATACCAACCACCCACCAACGAGCTCCACTAATCCGGTTACCACAGCAGCCACCAAGAAAATCGCCCACGGCCACCGCTTCAATTTATATGTCAACGGTATCACTAAAATCGCCCCAATCGCATAAATATTAATCCACGGCAAAAGATTACCACCCTGCATATAAACATGCCCAGTGTCAACCATTCCTACTATAAACTCATAAATCCACCCAATCACTCCTGCTATCACCCATATCAAAAGTCCCACCCCGATTTTCTGATACGTCTCTAGTTTAATCTTCCCCGCTAAGTATTCCCGAAAAATAGCCTTAAATGTTTTCTTTTTAACCATAATCTTATTATAGCATATTCCACGGATTCGCTTCGTCCGGATCCGTCGGATCCCACCCCCTTCGCTCATCTTCCACATCTATCCGAATCGCCTCCGGTTTCACCACTCCATTTGGCAACTCACCATCATATATCTCCACTGTCGTTCCCATTTCTACATTGTCATAAACCCATTTCGCATCTCGCGCCGCCAATCTCACGCATCCCGCCGATCCCACATCCCCAAGTTTATTGTATTCCAAATATTCAAGGTCATTCCACTCTGGATCACCCTTCGTAAAATACGGTACCGAGTGGAAGAAAAACGGCCCATCAATCCTCACAGCATAATGTCCCCATACATCCCCCACCAAAAACAACGCTTCGTATCTATCAGACACCGTAAATTCTCCGAGCGGCGTCTCCCATCCCTCACGCCCCGTTGATGCCACAAAAGTTTTTACTAAAGTTTCATATTCCCCATTCCGTCCCAGTGCATACACCATCACCACATTTTGTTCCCGATTCACCCGCACATAGTATTCGCTTTTACCTAACGCTTCCACTTCTGGATCCGTCACTACATTCACAGTTACTACTCGACTTGCTTCATTACCAGACGCATCCACTGCAACTATTTTTATCACGCACGTTCCCAAAACCGTTGTATCGCATTCCCCCTCAGTTTCTACTTGCACATTCTCACCAGAATCATCCCTCACCTCATACAGGCTCATAATTCCAGACATGTCATTTTTATAAATCGACACTTCGTCTTCACCCTCAATCACTGGCGCCACCAGATCCACCACTTCACCCGCTTCTTCCACAATCTCGTCACCACTTGTACGATTAACCACCATCAAAATTATCACTGTCACCACTGCCGCCAGCACACCTGATATAGCTCCCCAAAAAATCCATTTCTTCTTCATATCATCATTATATCACTCATCATAAAAACACTCACCCGGCATCTTTCCGCACTTAATCAACCACAAAATTAAAACCCCGGCGCTATTGCACCGGGGCTGCTAAGATAGGCAGAGTCTATGACCCTGCCGCTAGGGGAAGTGCTTAACACACTTCACCAGGGGTTTCATTTTCGCGCTCACCAAAGAGCGCCGGATAGAGCCGCAACTACGAATTACAAAGCTTCCCATCCATGAGCTTACGCGTAATTAGCGGACGCAGTCGCACAACATCGGCGGTCTCCACCGAAAATGCGCTGCTCTTTGGACATCGGGCGATCGGCCAAGATGTTATTCGGGAATCCACGCTGGGACTCGGAAAGGTCGTAGAAAGCGCCATAACCCTTTGCCTCATGGCGCTGAGTGTCAACGGTATAAGCCCGAGGGCCACCGTCAGACAGGATGCCGTAAAACCTGGGATCATTCCTTAACATAGGATTCTCCTTTCTGCGTGTGAAACGTTTTCAATGGAATTATTCAGTTGTCAACCGCTTACGGAACAACAGCACCGCGTACGGAACGAATCAGGTGGCTCAGCCACTAGGGATACTAAAACAAGTATCCACAACACACACGCTTAGCGAATACCAATTCTAGTATCCCCAAAGCTACTCGGGAACCATCCCAAGAATCAGTCTACTTGACGGCCTCATCCAGAGCTACCCTCCTTTCTCTGGGTAAAATTTCCATTTCATCATCTCGTGAATCTATGAAACCCATTTTTAAGGTACCTGCTCTGAACCCGCAGAAAGCCTGCGTGAGCGCCGATGGTTATCGCTTCGATGATATGGACCATTTTATGGCAAGATTTGTCTGACTGCGATTTTCTTAGCGAACACTGCGCAACCAATATCACCGAACTTACCCAATCGTATCTCCCCATTATACACCTCTCTTTAAATCTGTCAACCCCAATAAATGTCTAAATAGTGCCTCTAGCAACACCCCTACCACCCCAGCAACCAATTCCCCACATCTTTACAAATCACCCATTTTATGCTATAGTCAAACTAATCCCTATCCACTAGGGCTAGTTCTTTAATAGTTCAGAAAGGAGAATACAGATGCTACGTTCAGCTGCTGCAATCCTCGTCCAAGAAATCGCTGATCTCCGTTCCGTCATCAGCCCACTCGAACTCCTAACCCCGACTAATTACGGGGCCATGAAGAGACAATGGCTTGAAAGCGGTCGCAAATTCTTCAACCCCCAGTTCATCTACGACCTTGACGCCATCAGAATCAATTTGCATCAAGCCGAAACGATCTTGCGAAGTCTCGACGAAGTCCGCACTTACTTTTACGCCAAACAAAGCGACCCCCTCGGAAAATTAGTGTACAATTCCTTCGATTTAAGATGCCGGGAGTTCTACTATCTCGCCATCTTCCTCCAGACTCTTCTCGCAGGTACCCCCGGCGACCACTACGAGGAACCCCTCGCCAAACTCTATGGCACCATCGACACCAGCGACCTCACTCTTGCCAAAGCTATGATTGAAAAATCACCCGCCCAGGCCCTCCGCGACAAGTTTACCGAAAATCCCGATCTCCCCGAAGCCTCCCGCAAAAAACTCGACAAGTTTTTCAAAGAAAACCTCTTCGATTTCCGCGGTATGCTCCTAGAAGCACAGAAAGACACTCTGAAAGCCAAAGATTTCGACGCCCACGATATCGCCAAACATTTCCAAACCGTCCTCAATTATATGCGCAAATATGCCACACTTGGCCTTCATATGTCAGCCGAAGAAGCAAAATCGCCCTCTTACCAAATCGAAATCAGCCCGAAATACACCGCAGTTTCCGTTCGCACCTTTTCCGCCAGTGGCAAATCCGTCATTGGCATCCCGGCTGATCGCAAAGTAAATGGCCTCAAACTCGTTGCATTAGTCGGCCACGAGCTCAATTCTCATTACCGTTCTGCTATGTCCACCAGAAATCTCTATCGCAACATCATAGAATACTGCGAAGAAGATCTTCTCATCCCGCTCGTCCCATTCATCTCGCACAGCCTCAATGGAACCATGTCCGAAGCCCTCGCGAAATTCAGCGACATCCAAGTCATCGGCGCCAACAGCATCCCCAAGCCTTACCAGGTCCTCGCTATTGACTTTGTGAAGCAAGGACACAATTTCGGGGAAACCATGGAGTACGTCTTTGAGCTAGCTAGACAAAACCACAAAACCGAAGACTCCGCTTTAAATAATGCCTGGAAATACGCCTACCGCATTTTCCGCGGACAGACCGACACTTCCTCACACTGCGGCTACGCTTTCACCAAAGACCAATGCTACCTAATCGGCTTCACGCAGGCTCTCCGCGAAATCTCTCAAACCGACGACCGGTCAATCGAAACATTTCCGGACCTCCTGCGCTATTCCGCCCTCACGCTCGACGAGATCAAGGCCATCGGCGATTACGAAAACGAGTCTAAGTGCATACTCAACGACCCTTACCGAGATTTTCCCTACCTCATCAGCAACTGTCTCGGCGAACCGCTACTCAGTCCCGTCGAATACGCCGCCAACCTTCTCCTCTGAACCCCCACCCCCTCACCCGAGGGGGTATTTTAATTGTAATCATTTACGAATCATTACTTTTGTTATATTATCAAATTATGCAAGAAGAAGTAATCAGTATCTTAGAAAAAATCAAAACCGAATACGCCAGCCTCAACACTATTCTAGTTTTTGGTTCTGCCACCACGCCAGAATGGACGTCACAATCTGACATTGATATTTTCTTAATTGATGAAACTCTTGACGACTCACGGTCCGAAGCCATTATTGACAACATTAACGTAGAATTCCAAAAGAGCAACTTTACCACCGTCCAAAACGATATAGAAAATGAACGTGGCAATTTACTTCACAGAAATCTCTCCACTATGATCGCCACTTCAACCATCATTTCAACCAAATCACCAGAAAAAATCAATGCGCTAGTCCAACGCGCCAAAGACACTCTCGCATCTCCACCAGAATACACTAACGAAGATGTCAAAATGTGGCGTTATTCAATTGCCGATTATCTCTCCAAAGCCGAAAAAGATATTAAAAGAAATGACTCAATTGCCTTCTACATAGATACACACTATGTGATTCAAAACGCTCTCGAATTATCACTTGCCACGCACGACACTTATATGCCCCAACCTAAGAACTTGGCTCAATTACTTAGTAAAAAAGACCCTAAATTCCTTCAAATCTGGCAGGAATATCTAACAGCCTCCAAACCAGAAGACCAACTCCGCACCCTCAAAAAACTCAACGCAAGTTAAATCTAACGGCACTCCTCTTATTTAATCTCCACGCTAGTAATCTTCATAAAACTCTTTTATTTTATCTAATGTCCCATCCTTACTAATTCTCTCAAACTCTTTCAGATATATTCCACGTGCATAATCTTTATCCAAAAACTCCTTTTCAAACTTTTCCCTTCTCTCTACCAAAATCGGGTTATTCGTCCATAGATTAAAATGCCCCTCATCATTTAATCTTCGACAAATATATTCATAGCACCTTTCAAAATGTTCTTCTCCCGTCTCCAAATCCGGATGATTTTTAATCGATGTCGCAAGTTGTCTCTTTGCCAAAATTTCAATTTCAAAATCCCTATCAGCGTCCGACAAGCACTCTCCGTAAAAATTCCTCGGTCTCGTCTTGCGCGAACCGCGATGATCTTCCACCGCCTCTTTCATCATGGTTATTTGTTCATCATTAAAAAATCTTTTCAATTTAGCCTCGCTAGCTAAAATCTTTCCTGACTCTTTCTCATGCTCTTCACGGTTTACACTAAGCCCCAAATCATGAAATGCCGCCACCACAAAGGCCATCTCAAGATTTAAATCATAATACTTCGCCAACATCAGATTATTAGCAATTACACTTTTAATATGTAACATTCCATGCGAATAAAACCTCTCGTACCTCGGAAAAATCTCCTCCTCCACATATTTTTTCAGTCCATCGCCAATCTCCGAAACCACCGCCTTTTCGTTAAATAAAGTCTGCTTTTTCATATCCCAAATTATACACCAAATACTATCTGCGTAAAACACAAACTTAAGATATATGCTATAATTTACTCATGGACCAATTTATCTTCGACATCATTGGTTGGGTAGGAATGATACTAGTGCTCGTAGCATACCTTCTCCTCTCATTTAATAAAATCAAAAACGGTTACACTTACCAAATCCTTAACTTCCTCGCAGGCGCTCTTATGGCCATTGGCCTCTTTCCAAAAAACGCCTGGTTCTCCTTCACGCTCCAAATCGTCTGGATGGTAATAGCAGTCATCGCCATCATCAGGCTCAAACTCAAACCTAAAAATAACAAAAAGTAATTATCCTCATTCAATCTAAACATGAGCGAACAGAACCAAAAAACATTAGACATTTACGACAGGATAGCCCAAGCATATCTCGACAGCATTATCAAACACTATCAAATCAATCCCCACGAAGCCACCATCAGACAAAGAAACCAAGAACAATTCTTACAAGACAATTTCAAATCACTTCCTGCAAACTCCACAATTCTTGAAATCGGCGCTGGCAGTGGCGAAAACTCCGCTTTCCTTCAATCACTCGGATACAATATTATCGCTAGCGATATCGCTAAAGTCTTCTTAACTTCTTGCAAGAACAAAAATCTTAACACCATCAAACTAAACCTCCTTACTGACCCACTCCCGTCAAATCTTTCTGGCATTCTTGCCTGGAGAGTCTTCGTTCATTTCACCAAAGACGATTTAAAAACCGCTTTCACCAAAATCTACCAAGCCCTCCTCCCAGACGGCAAATTCATCTTCAATGCTATAAATAGAGCCGCCCATCATCCCAATAGTGCCTGGCTTGATTTCCCTGGCGAATACCATCTAAACGAAAAAAGATTTTTCGCCTACTATACACAATCCGAAATCGCCAAACTCCTTCAAACTATCGGCTTCACCATAGATAAATCATTTACCGAAGACGGCAAAAATCAAGAGAATAGTTGGCTCTATTTCGTCGCCACCAAACCAAAACTTATTTCCCAAACCTCTTCCTATTAAACTCCCTCTGCACTTTATTAAAACTTTCCGGCGTCCGCGTAATTTCTTCCACTTCCACTAACATTTTTTCAAACGACGGATCTTTAAAATACATCGTCTTCGCCGCATATCCATCTGGCGCATATTTCTCACGAATATGCACCCGCACATCTTCAATAATCTCATCTTCGCTATAATCCGGATGTAGCAGTTTATTATAATCATAGGCTCTTTCCAGCATGCTCTCCACACTCGGATTCCTGTCTGCCGACGACACAATCTTTCCATAAATACTTCGCGGCTCTCGCCCAAGCGACGCCCGATGATCTTCCACCGCTTCCGCCATCGTATCAATTTCTTCTGCGGTAAAATTCTCCTTTAAAAATTCATCCGCACGCAGCATTTTTGCCGATTCAATGTTATGCGTTTCATTATCAACAAGCCTTCCCAAATCATGATATGCCGCAATCACATACACCATATCCACGTTCACCCCCGGCGCCTGTTTCGCAAATTCCAAACTCCGCGAAATCACTTGCTTAATATGCTCCCCCGTATGCCCCTTCAATTTTTCATACTGCGGCAAAATCTCCCCCTCTATATATTTCCGAACTATTGAATTTACATTACGCAGCAAATCATTCATTTTTACTTTTCCTCTCCACCAATTCGAACCGATATTTTTGTTTCACTTCGGGATGCTTTTCATGATCCACTTCGCTCATAAACATACCTAGCGGTCGTGCGTACAATTTTCCTTCACCATATAAAGCCCGATATATCACCAACTTTTCTCCAGTCTCCGAATGTTCACTTACTCCTTCTACGATATATTCATCGCCATTAAAATGCCGATAGACTCTGTTTATGCTCAATTCTCTATCCATACGAAAGTTATTCTCTCACCTCCTTCATGTCCTCATTCTTTTTCCTCAGGCACGTTTTTTCTTCCGCAAATCTTTTATATTCTAATTCTGTAATTTTCTTCATATAATTTTTCATTTTAATTATGCAAATCCCCACATAAATCATAAACACAAACAAAATAACCGCAAAAAATATCACTGCTACTATTGCCCACTCAGATAGTTCCAGTATTTCTTTTAGTTTACTTATTAAACTCGCAAAACCAATCATAGCACTAACTGTCATTATTATAAACTTACTTTTTCGCCATGTTTTCCGCTTTCACTTCTGGCTTCTTCCGAAACACCAAATCTCCTTCCATCGGTCTCCCATTCGCCCCAAACACTATCGGCACGAACCCAAGGAATTCAAACCCTTTCTTTTCAACATACTCCTCAACCAATTCCTGATAATCTTTAATCTGTTCTTTCACATCAGCGGTTATCAACTTATTGTTGGCATATTTCACTCTGACAAATTCCATCTTCCTCCTTTTGACATCATTATATCACATTGTAAATTTATTATTCAAATCAGTATTTCCGTCCCACCCACAAACACATCTTATAATCTGCCCCACAAATTGTTTACATATATTAGTATTTATGGTATAATACAAATAGGACAGCCTAATATTATCAGGCTGTTACTTTTATAAAAGGAGGGCCAAGATTATGTCTAGCCCCAGAAGATTTGAAGTACCCCTGAGTAGCTCCGGCTACCACATGGAAGTTGACATTCGGAAAAGCGATTGCAATCGTGAAAGCGCCCACTGGCATCTCTGCAACAGAACCGGCAGAGTCGGCAGCATCTCCGTCTACGGCTCTTGGGTCGAGTACCCCAACGTTGATCGTCGCATTGTGAAAGAAGCCGAGGAACTCACCAACGTCTACTCCTCTGAAATCCGCAACGTCTACGATCATAATCGTCAAAACGGTTCGGATTACTAATCCCCCTCCCTGCCACGACAAAAGTCGTGGCTTTTTCATCATTTCACTCTATACTACTTCGCCTCAGCTTCAACTTCACTATGCAGCTTAGCAAACTTCTTCGACTTCTTGTCTAGCTCTGCAAATTATTCGGATTGGTTAAGATATTAGATACTTCCTCCCCCTCCGACGCCATTTCTGTAAACTCCGTCGCAAGAGCCGCAAACGCATCTGGGAAAGCCATTGAAATTAAGTAGAAAATACCCCACCTATTACCGCAAACGAGAGTAAACCCATCCCAAAAATTCGACCCAAATTCTTAAGTAAAGTCTTTCCGTGCTTAAAAAAACAACGTCTTTCGATATATCTCCTTATTATCTATATTTGCCCTCTTTATTATTACCTTAATTATACCGCATCGCCCCATCACCACAAAAATAGAAAAGGGCCGAGCATTGCACTCGACCCAAATCCTTAGAAAAAAATAAACTCTGCTTATTTTACTCACCCGTTCGCCGGCCGACCCGCCACCACGATGGTGTCACCAGCACTCACAGCCGTATGGTCCGGGTCAATCACCCGCACCTTGCCGAGCGTCGGCGTCATACCGGCCGCCACCGTCACTCCGGCGCGTTTCAGCACCGTAGCCACCGTGTCGCCCTGCCGCCAGTCCACCGCAATCGGCTTCGTGCCGGCACCCACTGCCACATATACCTTGTTGGCAGCACCAGCTTCAGCCTCGCTCCGCGCTCTCGAAATGATTTTTCCGTCTTTCATTGACTAATTTTCCTCCTTTTAATTTGAAGTTTTGCAGAACCATCATACGGTTACTCGACACTTCAAGCATCAAATCCCCGCAGAAAGATCCCGCTGAATATTAAACTCAATCTGTCCGCCGTTAATAAACCGCGCCAGATTGTAGCCTACAATGGATGCAATATACGTCGCCATATATCCGATGTTTCGCGCTCCACACGCCAGCCCACTCGCCTCGCTATCGTCAAACAGCCAAGTCTCATACGCATCGACTTCATCCGGCGAGAAAGGCAGCACTGACAAAATTTGCACTTCCTGCCCCGCCGATCTCGCGTCGATATAAAGCAAAACCTGCAAAGCATTTTTAAGCACTGCCTGCCAAATTTCTTTCCGACTTGCCATCGAGTCCACACCCGAAATCACATAGCCCGAAAGTTCCGTTTCGGCCGTCACGCGCTCGCAATGCGCCACAAATTTCACACTATCACCGACCAGCCAGTCCACCGTCGCCCGCGCGACATCGACTTTCTTCTGCCCCACCAACTTTTCACTATACGCTACTTCGGTCGGGCCATTCCGCGCTTCGAAATCGTCGTCATCCCAAACGTGAATTTCCGAAAATCCCATCTTCGCGAGCAACAGCACCAGCATATTACCGATTCCGCCCGCGCCAATGATATGCACCGGATCACCCGTTTTGTCCGGATCAAACAATTTCACCTGATCAGAAAACACTCTTTCCATCATCACCAGTCCTTCCCTTCATTTAGGCAGCCAAGGAATCGTTACATTCTTCCCCTCAACCACCTCAAAAAACTCTTCCCCGTGATACGTTTTCCCTTTTTCCAAAGCATCTTGACGCTTAATCACTGTCACTTTCTTCTCAATCATCTTGCGGCATTTTCCAGCGACCCGCTTATCGTAGTAATCAATTTCCACGTCCAGCGGAATTGCCTCAAGCGGAAAAGGCTTCCGAAGATCAAGCCTCGCCAGCCTTTCGCCCTGCCGATTTATCACCAAGTTCACGACCCAGTCGCAAATCTCCATCCGAATATCAGCCACGTCCACGCTGGAGAAAAACACCGGGCCCAGCCCATGCGAATGCCACCGAAACCTCAGTGCCTCCACATCATCAGCCCGACCATGTTCAATCAAATCCGTAATGATTTCGTGTAGTCCAGTCTCGCTAAACTGCGAGAATGCCGGTTCCACGCTCTGTGTCGGCACAAATATCTCTTTCACCTTCAGAGCGCCCGCCTCATCATCGAACTCGATCAAACCGTTTCCCGTCACCTCGTTCGGCGAACAAAGCAACGCATAGTTCATCATCTCCATCCATATTTTTGCCGGAATTATCAGTCGCATTTAATCGCCTCCCCTCACGTTTTCGCGAGTCTTTTCTTCGCCCGCTCAACCGTCTTAATTTTCCTAAAACAATACGGAATCCTCGCTTCAGCCTCCGGATCGTTCACGCTATGCAGGCAATCAATCATCAGCGTCACCGCCTCAACATACCGACCAGTCGCCACATAAGCGCCAATTTCTTGCCGCCGTGAGCCAAAGCAAAAACTATTGCCCACGTGACCGCCATACGAAGGTGCCGTCGAAGTTGCATCCTTGCGAATACCAGAGCGCACGCAGAAACAATAACTTTCTTTACCTTTCAAACGAATCTGATAATCTCCGAAATCATACAATTCGTCCTTATATGAAACTTGCACTCTTACATAAATTATCAGCTCCTTGCTCTTTTTGCCACGGACTTTCTTCACCGAAGCGCCCATCACGCCTCTCATCTCACGAATTGCATCCCATTCCTCTTCAACTTTTCTTTCTATTTCGTCTCTCGTCTCAACTTTCTCGTACTTTTTGAGTTCCGCCCGAATCTCTCCTCGCCGATTTTGATACCGGCGAATATTTTCGGCGCATATCTTCAAACGCTGTTCTATTGTACTCTCTTCGTCTACCAGTTTACTCTTGCGTTCTTCACATGCCTTCTGATTCCATCTCGTTACATATTCTACATAATACTTTCGAGCCTTCGCATCGTCTAATACGTTAAATGGCAGTTCCTCTTCTTCTTTCACTTTTCGTTCAGCTTCCTGTTTAATGGCTAGCCTTTCTGCCCGTCTTGACTGCATACCTTTAATCTGCAGTATAACCCTGTCGATAAAAAGTATTGGCCACGCCGCAAACATCAACAAAAGCAACAACCACCCAATCACATGGTTAAATGGCAAATCGCTCATCCTATATGACGTATCTCTATTCCTCACATACCAGATAAAACAAGCCACGGATAGCGTTATCACTATCCATCTTATCATATCCGGCGTCTCGCTTTTTCTCCATTCCTGAGCATAGCCATCAGGAATCTCTTCTTTCATATCAAAATACGTTTGACCTTTTGGTCTCGTATATTTAATATACGGCGCCAGCATTTCCCTGTCTTCCTCACTCATCGCATTATAAATCTCCACGAACCGATTATATGCAATCCTATCTTTTCGATCGCTATCAATCACCGGTCCGCTAAGTCCCAGAATAATCGCCATTATAAGTCCGCAAACCATCGCCGTTATCGCCATCACAAAAATAAGCTTCGGTATCTCCAGATCGCCCGTCCGTCCATTTCTTCTTTCCATTAGTCTTACCCCCTTAAGCATTGTTTATCTTGTTAATTTTCTTTGAAGAGCACAAAAAACTCTCAACACCTACTATTGTACCATATTTTCACATATAATCAAGTAACCCCCTACAAAAACCTCCCTATGCCTAGGGAGGTTTATTCTAATGCCCGCCACCCGCTTGAAGGGTAAGATGTTCGCCGTCACTCTGTGTCATCTGTTCTTCTGTGCCACTCTTGATTTCTTCTTCAGTCTCCTGCACTACTTTTTCAAACGCTTCCGTCAATTTATCCAGCTCCACCACTGCATTAAAGTCAGTGATGTGCACCGCCGTCTCATCCTGATTTGCCTTTGCCAGATATGCCGCAATCGCATCATAGAACCTCTCCATCGCAAGCAAAATCTGCTGATTATCTTTCGCAATATCAATAATCTTCTCTGCATATTGCTTCCGATTTCGTTCCAAGACCGCCCTCTGCATATCATCGACAGCATCCACGAAATCATCACGGTTCGCCGAATACACGTCCAGACATCTCTGGACCGCCGCATAGATACATTCTGATTTCTCAATTTCGATCTTGCTCAGCAGTTCGTCAATCTCACTAAAGAGATGATTCATCCTCATCTCCTGCTTCTTCAACTTTTCCAAGGGCTCTACCATCTTATCCGGAGCATAACCGTTCTCTCTTAGTCCTCTTATAAACCCAGTATAGTTCACAGTCTCATCGCCAGTTAAAATACTCTCCACCAACGGATTCGCTACATACCGCAAAGTCTTTCTCTCTTCCTCACGCCGTCTTTCTTCCTCTTCCACCATCTGATCCGCCCACTTCGTCGAACCAATTTTCCAATACGCCACCGCAGCTGCGAAGACTGCCAACATCGATATCACAAAATCAAACATCTCTAACCCTCCTTGTTAATGTACGCAAAATAATTCGTGAAAACTCACTCTTTATATTATACCACACTTTTAATATAATTCAAATAACGAAACCCGCGTGGTTATTTCGCATATTCTACCGCACGAGTCTCTCTAATCACATTCACTTTAATCACACCAGGATAGCTCATCGTCGCTTCAATCTTATTCGCAATATCCCGTGCCAATTTTAGCGCCGACAAATCATCAATTTGTTTTGGTTCCACAATCACCCGAATCTCCCTACCCGCCGAAATAGCATAGGCTTTATCAATCCCAGGGAACGAAGTAGCAATGTTTTCAAGGTCGCGCATTCTTTCTGCAAAGTTTTCCGCAGAAATATTACGCGCACCTGGCCTAGCCGCACTCATCGCATCACAAATCTTCACAATAATCGCCTCTGGCGTCGTCGGCTCAATATCATCATGATGTGCCGCTATCGCATGCACAATATTATCTGGCATCCCATACTTTTTCGCAAGCTCTGCACCAATTTCCGCATGCTTACCTTCAATTTTGTGAGTAACTGCTTTGCCCATATCATGCATCAAGGCCGCCGTTTTCGCCACACGCTTATCCGCACCAATTTCTTCCGCAATCATTCCCGCCACATGAGCCATTTCAATAGAATGAAGAAGTACATTCTGTCCATACGAAGTCCTAAACTTCAATTCGCCAAGAAGATGCACTAACTCACGAGGTATGCCGACTAGCCCCACCTCACGCACTGCATCTTCACCAGCACGCACCACTTCTTTTTCAATTTCTTTCTCGCCTTTCGCTACTGCTTCCTCTATTGACGACGGATTAATCCGTCCATCCTTCATCAATCTCTCAAGCGCATACCTCGCCACCTGGCGGCGAATTGGATCAAACGACGACAGCACTACCATTCCTGGCGTATCGTCTACCAAAATATCCACACCAGTCGCTCGTTGAAGCGCTTGAATATTCCGCCCCTCTTTACCGATGATTCTTCCTTTCATGTCATCATCTGGCAACTTCAAAGCTGTTACTGTTCTGTCCGCCGTCACTTCCGACGACATTCTTTCCATCGCCGTAAGTAACATCGCCTGTGCGGTTTCATCCACATCATGTTTAATTTCTTTCTGTTGCTTCGCAACTAGGCCTACGAGATCCTGCTTGATATCATTCTCTGTCATTTTCATCAGTTTGTCACGTGCTTCCGTCTTTGACAAACCCGCAATTTTCTCCAATTTCTCGTGTTGCTTTTCACGGATTTCCCGAATCTCACCTTTAAGCGACTCAATCTCACGTTCTTCGCGATTTAGCTTTTCTGCCTTTTTTTCCAACTGATCCAATTTCGCATCAAGCGTCGTTTCCCGCTCATTCAAACGGTTTTCCGTCCGTTTCCACTCTTTACGGCGTTCATTTTCTTCGGCCTGATTTTTCTCGGTCACCGAAGCAGCCTCCTTCTTTGCATTCAGCACAATATCCGATGCTTCACGCTTTGCTTTCCGTACTAAATCTTCCGCTTTGTCCTTACCGCCATTTTCATTATGTTTATTGTACGCAAAAATCCCTCCCGCACCTACCGCCAGCCCCACCACTGCGGCAATAATCGGAATTGCAATTTCCATAAATTCCCTTTCTAATTGTTTTTGTCGATATTTTTCTTATACCAACGGGTTAACAAATAACATCAAATTATAAATTTCCACTTTTAATTATATCACGAAAACCCCAAAAACCACAAAATCAAACCCGCGAACCGCTACATAAACATTACAAAGCCGCCGCCGAAATCCTCATTTCCACACAGCCAGTCACCTCATTTCGCACCACAAGGTCTACTCCATCGCTCGCACGTTCAATCCTATGTGTCACCCACCCCGAACCATTCCTTACTACCAACGAATCAGACAGAATACTTCCCTCAATATACGATTGCGACCCGTCTGGTGCCGTATATAGCAAACCATTCCTAAGTAACATTTCCTCTAAACGTCCCACAACAATACCTCCACTTATTTTCTCCCACTATACTCCCCCACCAAAAATAATACAAGCATAACTTCAAAATATGATATAATAAAATCAAAGGAAAGCGCTCTAGGGGCACCTTCCAAAAGGTTGGTCTAGTTAGTTAATTGACTAACTAGATTTTTTCTTCGGTTCGGATTTCCGCTTTGAAATTACGATACTAAGCAAACTAATTGCTACGGTCATTCCATCTCCTTTCTGGCAACCTAATCTTCCCTAGATAGATTGTCTAATGGCCACCTCACACCACACGAACATTACTATTCACGCAAAGGCCCACTAATTCTCCGAAGCCAACTCGCCAAAATTATATATTAAAATTTCATCCATAAAAAGCAGCAGCAAGTTATTAATTGCAATAACCTTTTTATGCTATAAGCAAAAAGTTTTTCAAAAAAATTCTATAATATTAATAATTTATGTTACAATAAAAGAGTATTCATTCAACAATAATATAATTTACCGAACATTTTTATTTTTAAGCAAATTGTTCGAGAGTGCAAAATGGCATCGTAAGGTGTCTGCTCTCGAACTTCGGTGAGATTGTTGGATGAATACACCCTTGCGGTGCCATTTTTATATACGCTTTTTAGTGGCACCGCATGGGAATTATGATAAAAAGTGGAAAAAAGTTAAAAGCGAGGCTACTACATGAAGAAAAACATAACATTGCTGTTAAGAAACATAAGATTCATTTTAACAGAGAAACAAGAAATTGTAACCTTAAGTTCAGGAATCATAACATTAGGCTTTACAACCTTAATATCTGCTTTCGTTCCTAGTTTTGTCTCTGCTCTCACCTACCAAAATGATGTAGACATTGGCTTCACTTTTAACCCTACTGTTAGTATTGCAGTATCCGATGATTTAAGTATAGATAATCTATCTCCTGGGAATTATAGTGATAGTAACGAAATTACTATTGTG
>JAZUND010000019.1:0-68189 GCA_045603965.1 Candidatus Nanosyncoccus sp.
ACCGAGTCTTAGCAAGATTACTTAAAGCACTAACCTCATAATCTCACCGTTTTTGAGAAGTTCAAAGTCAAACAGCGAACCAGATTCCGGCCGTCCGTATACCGCCGCCCGGTAAGCCAAGCCCAAAGCACCATGCGCAAATACCAGTACATTTCCATCCGGATATAATGTCCGCACATCACGCATAAACCATCTCGCGCGATCCTCCAATTTCTCCAGAGTTTCTACGCCATCAATCTCCGAACGCTCCGAAGTGTAATCATACAGTTCACGATAATGTCTTTCCGAGACGGTTCTGCCGTAAAGTTCACCGAAATCTCGTTCCGTAAGCCGCGAATCGTATTGCACAGGATAATCCTTTATCCCCATCTCCATCAAAGCAATCCGGCAAGTTTCCTTCGCCCTTTCATAAGGCGAACAATAAATCGCATCAAACCGCACACCAGCCTTTTTCAATCTCCGGCCAGCGTCCGCCGCCTGTACTCGACCCAAGGCAATCAACGGTTCCTTTGAATCATCATAAAAATAATCCTTCGTATTACAAACCGCTCTGCCATGTCTCACATAATACAATGTGGTAGCCATCTCTTTAAACTCTCCTTTCTTAAGGTACAAAAACCACCCTCTATAACTTCATTATATCACACTTTGGCATTTTTGTCAATATAAACACTCTAGGCTACCTTCCTTGGTGCCGGACCTCTCTCTACCACCGCATCCAGTATTCTCTCAATGTTTAGTCCGGTTTTTGCTGATACTCCAATAATATCTTCTCTTGCACATCCGAGCAAATTCATTATCTGTGCCGCCACGCCCTCAACATCTGCCGCTGGCAAGTCAATTTTATTTATCACCGGAATAATGGTCAGATCCTGTTCGATAGCCAAATATACATTCGCAAGTGTTTGCGCCTGAATCCCCTGCGTGGCATCTACCACTAATACCGCCGATTCCACCGCCTGCAACGACCTCGACACCTCGTACGAAAAATCCACGTGTCCCGGTGTATCAATCAAATTCAAAGTATATCCCTTCCACTGCATCGTCACCGGTGTCAGCTTAATTGTGATACCCTTCTCACGCTCAAGTTCCATCGAATCAAGCAGCTGCTCTTTCATCTCCCGCTTCTCTACCGTCCCCGTAAGTTCCATCATCCGATCAGCGATAGTCGACTTTCCGTGGTCAATATGTGCAATAATACAAAAATTTCTAATCTTTTCCATCTCTTATATTATATCAAAAAACTCCCCTTATGGAGAGTTTTCTGTTAAAACGTCTATTTCTCTACCCCAATCATGCTAAGTGACAGCTTCCCGTTATCTATCGCAACCAACCTCACACGTACTTTGTCACCCACATGGAGCACTTCTTCCACCTTCTTGAGTCGTCGGCCTTCCACAATTTGTGAAATATGAAGCATCCCGTCCACTCCTGGCATAATATTCACAAACGCGCCAAAATCCTTAATCGTCACCACCGTACCATTATAAATCTTCCCTACTTCCGGCTCTTCTACAAGTCCTTTAATCCATTCCACTGCCTTCGCAATTTTCTCTGGATCGTTACCAGATACCGTAACGAGACCCGAATCATCAATATCTACCCCAGCACCAGTCTCAGTTGTAATCTTATTGATCGTCTCGCCACCCTTACCAATAATCATCCCGATTTTTTCTGGCTTCACCATAATCTTTTCAATCTGTGGCGCATATTTTGAAATCTCCGCTCGTGGCTTATCAATCACTTCAAGAATATGTTTTAAGATGAACATTCTCCCCTCATGCGACTGTTTCAAAGCCTTTTCCATAATCTCCACTGGAAGCCCATGCACTTTCATATCCATCTGCAATGCCGTAATACCTTCCGTAGTACCAGTCACTTTGAAATCCATATCACCCGCAAAATCTTCCGCGTCCATAAGATCTGTCAGTACATAAGCTTTATCAATATCCGTAGCCTCAATTGGCGTCCCCTTTGGCACATCCACCATCAGCCCCATCGCCACACCAGACACTGGCCGCTTCAACGGCACACCAGCATCCATGAGCGCCATACACGATGAACAAGTCGCCGCCATCGAAGTAGAACCATTCTGTGACATAATCTCCGTCACCGAACGAATCGCATAAGGGAATTCTTCCTCAGAAGGAAGCACTGGCAGAAGCGCCCTCTCCGCCAAATATCCATGACCAATCTCCCGACGTCCCGGTGAACCAATCCGTCCAGGTTCACCCACCGTATAGGATGGCGCATTGTAATGATGCATATAACGACGTTTACCATCAGTTACTTCCATCGTATCCACCTCTTGCGCATAAGACAAAGGTGCCAAAGTCACGATATTCATTGCTTGCGTTACGCCACGCGTAAAGAGTGACGAACCATGCGCTCTCGGCAAAATCGAAACCTGTGACGACAGGGGTCTCACTTCTGTGAGTTTCCGACCATCCGGCCGTACACCTTCCTCCAAAATCCCCCGCCTTACTTCCTTATGTACAGCCAGCTCAAACGCCTGGTCATATACATCACGCAAATTCTCATCGTACCATTCTACCTTCTCATTATCAGTTTCACCCTCGCCGTGCTTCAGCGCCATCTCGTCGTGCATTGCATACTTAATATCGTCAAGCACATGCGCTCTTTCCATCACGTTACCACGGATTTTCGAGCCAAACTTTCCCGCCGTCCATTCAGCCACTTCTTCCATCACTGCCTCATCAGGCAACACCAACTCATACTCCTGCGGTGTAGCTGCCACCTGTCGCGACAACTCTCTTTGCAAATCAAGCACCGGTTGCACATTCGCCACTGCCCAATGCATCGCTTCAATAATAGTTTCCTCTGGTACTTCTCTCGCACCAGCTTCCACCATCATCACCTTGCCATCCTTACAGGCCACCACGAGATCGAGTGGCGAAATCTCGCGTTCTTCTGGCGACAAAAAGCCTTTAAACTCACCACCAATTCTACCAATTCTTATCCCCGCCACTGGTCCATCAAATGGCACCCCGGCATTCATGAGAGCCGAAGAAGCCGCAATCATCGCCACACAATCTGGCCTAAACGATGGGTCCATCGAAAGCACCGTGCAGACTACCTGAATTTCCTGCCGGTAGCCCTTTGGAAACAAAGGGCGAATTGGCCGGTCAATTAGCCTCCCCACCAGCACTGCTTCATCCGCCGGCTTTCCCTCGCGTTTGATAAAGCGCGAAGACGAAATCTTTCCAGCCGCGTAATACTTCTCTTCATAATCAATAGAAAGCGGGAAGAAATCCTGCACCACTGGCTTCGTTCCCACTACCACCGACCCTAGCACCACGGTGTCGCCATAAGTTACGAGTACCGACGAAGTTGTCCTAAAACCCACTCGGTTGACTTCAAGCGTCAACTTACGTCCTAACCACTCCGTAGAAACCTGTATGGTTTTCTTACCGTTAGGATTAATAATATCCATAAAAATATCCTTTCTCGGGAAAACATCAGATACAGCCAGCCAAATCTGCTAATTATACCCTGCCGAGGACCCTTTGCGACTAACGAGGAGCAACGGAGCAACCGAGCCCCATAACGATGGGCGCGAGGGAGCGCGTCCGAGGTGGGCATAATTAGCAGATTTAGCCACGTTATATCTGCCGTCTTCCCTTTGTTAATGTTATCTTAATTATACCAAAGGTTGACTTTTTTGCCAAACTGTGCTATAATAAGAGTAAGTTAGTCATTAAGGGGGGTAATAAATTGATTAACATCATCCATAGCGAGACCCATTACAACGATAAGCGCAAAATTACCGCTATCGAGGTCAAGCTCAAGTACTTTAAGAACGGAAATCAGGACACCGTGACCGATCATTCCTTAGTAACCACCGTTTCAGCGGCTTTTTACAAGACTACACTTCTTACCGACTCCGGGAGATCTCTGAACACGTCCATAAATCCCAACCGCAGCGACATCGTCAATCTTGTCATTTTTCTCAAGAAAGACAACGACCTCACCTTTGTGGATGTTGGTCGTTTTCTCGACGCACTTCAAAAAGCCCTTGATGAAACCCCACTGTTCTAGCTCTGATTTTCGCACCAAAAACCCGCCATAACAGGCGGGTTTCTTCATATCAGGCATATTTTGCCAAAATTTATTTCCTAAGTCCGAGCTTGGCAACAGTCTTCTTATATAGCTCAAAATCAGTCGTCTCAAGATATTTGAGAAGCTTCTTCCGCTTCCCAACCATCTGCATTAGACCTCTTTTAGCCATAAAGTCATGTTTATTATTCTTCACGTGCTCAGTCACTTCTTTGATGCGCTCCGTAAGAATAGCCACTTGAACTTCAGGAGAACCAACATCGTTCTTATTACGAGCGACCTTGGCAATAGCTTTATCCTTATTCTCTTTTGTTATCATAGTAGACCCATTATATCATCTCAAAGGCAAAAAGTAAACCCCCGCCTAAACGACGGGGGCTCAATACTAATTCTCATAGATTTTTGTTCTTGGGGCAATTTCGTCGCCAGGCATTCCACCACGCTCATATGATTTGATGAATTTCCTTATCGGGATTTTTCTGCCTTTTCCAGTCCAATACGTCCTATAATGCCCAACTACCGCGTGCCTTCCTGGTGTCCTATGACTACCATTTTGCATTACGATTTCAACCTGACGGTCATCTGGCGGGATCAACCCATCAATGACAAATGCTGCGCCGGGGCCAGCGATATTTTCCTTTTCGCTACTCGTGAAAACTGTCTTCTCTTCAAGGATTTTATCACCAGAGACATACCCTGCCCTTTTATCGGTACTATCCACACCAAGTTTGACCTTCTTTACCTTAATTACTTCCGGACGACAATTATAAGTTGCTAAAAACAGAAACGCATGCCAGAAAAGGTTAATAAAATAAAGCGAATATGCATCATAAGCATATTCAGTCATACGCTTGCTTGACAAAGACACCATAGTATCATCATTAATCGGAAAATAATATGGTATCCCGTCCGCAATAGTCACTACATCGTATCTACCTTCCCTCTTACAGACTATGTAGGCTATGCTGTGTCCATCATCCCTCGGATCGTCCAAATCCATCACTATCATCATCGCAGGAAACGGTAATTCAAGTTTCTCAAAAACAGGTCGCTCATGAATATAATTCTTAGTATAGCCATGTGCCACTGACTTCTTTACCACATATGTAATCCGCTCCTTCATCCATTCTCGCAAATTGCATTCCGCAAAAATGCAGGCTTCTATCTGATAAGTTTCCTCAGCAGATTTGCCGTAATCCCTACGGTATTTCTTTACATATTCGCCAATTGTCATTCCGTGCCTTGCCGCGTCCATCGCGTAGTCATAATTACCATTGCCCGCTAAAATCTCCGCAAGAAAAGGAGTTGCACGAACAATTTTCATCCCTACCGAATTTTCGGCGCCCACAACCTTTTTCTTGTTCCGACGGATTTCATTTTTCTTCAACAGTCAAATCACTCCTTTCAAAATCTACAAAAACTCTTAAAAACCTAGCCGAAACGGCTCTACTATAATTATAGCACGCATATTGCATTTTGTCAATAGATGCCATTTACGATACGAAAAAATATGTTATAATAATGCAATGAACGAAAACCAAATCATCTTAGTTGATAAACCCGCCGGCCTTTCTAGTTTCGGCGTCGTCGCCAAAGTCCGCGCTTATTTACGAGACGAATTCGGCCACAAAGTCAAAGTCGGCCACACCGGCACCCTGGACCCCTTCGCCACCGGCCTCCTCATCCTCCTCTCCGGTAAAATGACCAAGCGCTCCAACGAATTTCTAAAAAAAGACAAAATCTATGAAGCCACATTAAAACTCGGCTGCACTTCCACCACCGGTGACCCAGAAGGACAAATCACACAAATTAATGATATCATCCCAAATCTAAATCAAATTCAAAATATAACCAAAAAATTCATCGGTGTTATCAAACAAAAAGTTCCCACTTTCAGCGCTGTAAAAATTAACGGCGAAAGAGCTTACAAACTCGCCCGCGCCGGTAAAGTTTTCGAAACTCCAGAAAGAGCAATCACTATATATAATATAGAAATTTTAGAATATAGTTACCCCGAGCTCAAAATCCGTGTCCATTGCAGCTCCGGCACCTACATCCGCACCCTCGCCGAGGACATCGGCAAGAGCCTCGGCACCGGCGCCTACCTCACTTCTCTCCGCCGCCTCCAAATCGGCGACTACGACCTCACCTCCGCCCACCCCCTCTCCGACTTCATCCCAAATTCCCCTGTTGACAACCATAAACACTAGAAGTATAATTACATTAACGGATAAGCCCTAGCTACTTATCCAAAATTGAGTTGCGGAATTACCATTCTACCCGAATGGTAATTTCTTTCCTAAATAATCGCACTGCTAGTGCGAAAACAAACCGTCTTCTCATTTGCAGTACTCCTCCTATTAATTAACTTAATAAATAATTGGAGGCTTAACGACCATAATCACGACTAGGATAGATTATATAAAGCCTCCTCGCGATAATTAGCGTGCGAGACCCACGCCCAGACTTTATACTAGATTAGAAACTCCGCCAACCCGCGCATATTATATGCACGCTCCACTCACCATTGCAACCCCCTACCTCCAAAAACTTAGGCATAACCACAAACCAAATTAGCAAAAACATATTGTTTCTTGCAATCACACCGTACAAAACACACTTATTTCTTTGCAACGGCACTCAGCACATAATGCCCACTATCTTTCACGAATGTCATAGCGTAAACCGGTATTCTTCCGACAAAATTACCAATCAAATCACGCATGTTATACTGATCAATCGAACTCACTATTCCACCAGGAAATTCAATATTCAAACAATACCCATCATTCTCATTTGCACCACATGTAGGAACAGTATCATGATAAACTCCCACAATCACATTTTCGCCATCGTATCTGGCACTCTCCACCACATCAAACATAGCAGTACCCGCACCGCCAATACCACTACTCACGACCTCAAATGTTTCATAACCATCACTGGCTCTATTTTTATACAAAAACTTCACATTCTGTGCTTGATAATCCTTTTTCTCTATATTCTCGCCACTACCAAATAAATTCTTATATTCGCTGTTAATTTCATTATAGGAGACTTCCGGATTTTCGCCACTTCCTGAACCAAACAACTCACGCTCTAAATTTCGGTACGCAAGATAAACTTTAGTATCTTCGCTAAAACCAAGATTAAGAATATTATTATAATAGCCAATCATTTTGATGTACGGATTGATTAAATTCTGCGCTAAGCCATTATCAATATGATTATCGGCGATATTTATTATGGCTTCATCTTCTGTTGGTCCTTTTTCCTCACTTAGCTTCCCCGCCAGCTCCTCATTTTGTTTTTTCAGTTCATCCACCTGCTGATTTGCAACATCCACTTTCTTGTTCGCATCCGCCACCTGATTATTCCCGTCAAGCATCGCCCACACGCCAAATCCAATCCCACCAAGCGCCACAATCGCTAGCACAATCAAGCCAATTAGCATTCCACTATTCTTCGTCTTCATGTCTTTTGTCATTGCGCCACCCTCATCATTTCCTGTTGTGTTCGCATTTACCGTTTCCATCGTTTCACCACTATTTATTTTTTTATCTCCAGTTTCCATACAAAACCTTTCTAATCAGACTTATTTTTTTATTATAATACCACAAGCCAAAACCATTAATACAAAAATGGCACCGCAAGGGTGAAACACTTTAATCACGACATCAAGGCTGACATACGTAATCAAGAACCTTCCGGTGCCAACATTCCGTACGTCAACAATACTAAATAAAAGTACCTTGATTCTCAATGATTAAAGTGTTTCACTTACCATTATATATTGAAAAAACATTCTCCGCAAGCTATAATTTAATTATGTTAATTACTGCCAGCCATTTAATCGGCACTCCAGTTCTCAGTATGCAAGCCGCCAGCGCCGTCGGCCAAGTCTCAGCCATCATCGTCGACCCCACCAGTTTTCAAATTATTGCCTTCTATCTAATCGGTCCCGGCATCGACAAGTCCACCAATATCTTAGACTCTAAATCCATCCGCGAATACTCTAGCTTAGGCATGGTCATAGATTCCACCGACGAGCTCGTCGCTCCCACCGACGTCGTTAAAATCAGCAAGGCCATCGCACTAAATTTCAGCCTCATTGGTCTCAAAGTTGAGACCAAAAAAGGCTCCAAGCTTGGTCGCGTTATTGATTTTACCGTCACCAACGACAATTTCAGCATTCAGCAAATCATCGTCAAACGTCCACTCGTCAAAAGCTTTTCCGATCCAGAACTTACCATTCCTCGTCACGAAATCGCTGAAATCACCGACACTAAAGTTATCGTCAAAGACGAAGAGGACGTCATTCGCAAAAAAGCCGCCAAAGAAGATTTCATCCCAAATTTCGTTAATCCATTTCGGAAGTCAGAACAAGCTCACGCACCAGCTCATACGGAAACCCCTGCCGACATAGATATTGAATAAGTTTCTCATCTGTATATTTCGCGCGTTTTTTTGTAATCATCTTACGAATTTCATCTTCATCATTCCGTTCGGACTCTTTCAATATCGCGTCAATGGCTTCTTTCACGATACCTTTTTTCATTAACTCCATTCGGAGCCTTTTCGCCGACACTCCTTTTTTCACAAACCGATTCTCCACATACCATTCTGCGAATTTTTGATCATCCAAATACCCACGCGAATAAAACTTTTCAATCGTATCATCAATAAAACCCGAAGAAGGTTGCCTAAGCTTATTTTTCAAATACTCTCTAGTCTCTTTCTCACTTCTAGGCCTCGTAAGCACCCATTCCAACGCTCTCTGATATATCTTCCCGAACTCACTCTCCTGCCTCAATTGCGCCAGCTCGCTATCATCAATTATCTTTCCAACCTTTACACCTAAATCCACCACTTGCGCCACGCTCAAAGAAAAAGCATATTCATTATTCACATACACATTCACTCGTTCTGGATTCTTCACTCCAGATTTCAAATTGGTAATCACCAGTTTATAAATATCCATTTTGGCGAAACCATTCTTCTAGTAATGCAAAAGTTAACTTGTCTTTTTTAAGTGGGGATTTGGCAAACTTTATCCTAAATTCTTCCGTCTCTTCAAATGGCACCCATCGCACCTCGCTTACCTCCGCGTCATCAAAGTGGAATGTCTCCGGTCTTCCAGTCCAATCCACCGCATAAATCCACGCAAAACGATTCTTATTAAATGCTCGCTCTGTCACAAATCTCAAATCACCCGCCACAATCTCCGCGCCAATCTCTTCGCGCGTTTCTCGCACCGCCGCTTCCGCCAACGTTTCACCAAGATTGATATGACCACCCGCCGATATGTCGTAATCACCAGGGTACCTATCTATTTTGTCAGATCTTCTCTGCCACAAAAGCTCCAGCACGCCATCACTAGACCACCGAAATAGAAACACTACCGCCACCCCCACAATCGCGTCTGCACCAGTTTTTTCCGGATTATCTAGTGCTGCATCCCACCCTTCACCAGGAATCGCCTCTCCATTCGGCGCATACACTTGCCACATTTCATCCTTATGCATGAACCTTAAGCTCCTTCAATTTCTAGGCTTCTGCTGATGCTTTTTCGCGCACCTTCGCCTCAATCTCCGCCATCAACTCTGGTTTTTCGCGGAACAACTTCTTCACCGCTTCACGTCCTTGTCCTAGTGTCTCACCATTGTATTTAATAAATGCGCCGGCTTTTTCGAGTACACCATATTGAACACCAAGATCCAATACATCACCAGATTTCGAAATACCCTCATTATACATAATGTCAAATTCTGCTGTTCTAAATGGCGCCGCAATTTTATTTTTCACCACTTTAATCTTCGTCCGATTCCCGGCGATATTCTCACCATCCTTAATCTGCCCAATTCGACGAATATCCACCCTTACTGACGCGTAAAACTTCAGTGCATTACCACCCGTAGTTGTCTCCGGATTTCCAAACATCACTCCAATTTTCATCCGAATCTGGTTAATAAATATCACCGTCGCCCGTGACTTTGAAATAATGCCCGTCAGCTTCCGCATCGCTTGCGACATCAGCCGTGCCTGAAGACCCATCTGCGCATCACCCATATCACCATCGATTTCCGCTTGTGGTACCAACGCCGCCACCGAATCCACCACAATTAAGTCCACTGCATTAGAGCGCACCAAAGTCTCACAAATTTCCAAAGCCTGCTCGCCATTATCGGGCTGAGAAATCAACAAATCTGCCGTGTTCACACCAATTTTCTTCGCATAAGCTGGATCTAGCGCATGTTCCGCATCAATAAACGCCGCCTGTCCACCCTGCTTCTGAATCTCCGCAATCGCATGAAGCGCAAGCGTTGTCTTACCTGATGATTCCGGCCCATAAATTTCTATAATACGACCTTTTGGCCAACCACCGCCAAGCGCCAAATCAAGCGACAGCGATCCAGACGGCAAAAGTTCCACATCCATTTTTGGCGTCTCGCCAAGTTTCATAATAGAACCATCACCAAACTGCTTCGTAATCTGTGCTATTGCAAGTTTCAAGGCCTCACTCTTGCCATCATTCTTCCCGCCGTCGTTAGTTTTTTCTTCCACCGCATCCTTTTTTGCCATATCGTATTACCTTTCTTTTCTATTGACAATTATATTATATTTTATAAAATGAAGATAGGATTGATTTTTCCAATCTTGTATGGTAGAATCAGTTTAAGGTTATTTCGAAATCTCTTCAGCTTCTTGCCGAGGAGATTTCTTTTTAAATTTGATAATGATGTAATCAAGATCTAATTCTAGCTCACCCATAACCCTCCTTTCTTCTGACCACATTTTTAAAATTGCACCATCCTATCTTCTGCCGCTCTTTTACCACATCAAAATCGCAATTGCAACCCTACACCACTATAAATATTTCTCATGCTTTATTTACTAATTCTTATGGCAAAAACATTCATGCTCATGTTTATATCTATCAACCTTAAGTTTTAATTTCTCACCCATTGATGTTATAATTATATAATATGATTATTCGTAAGAATGTTCCCTTATCAGAACTTACTACTATGCGACTTGGCGGCCCCGCACGCTTTTTGATTGAAATCGAATCTGCAAGCGAAGCAGCCGAAGCCCACAAATTTGCCATCACCCACAACTTACCATATTATATTCTCGGCGGTGGCGCCAACACTATCGCGAAAGACGAAGGTTTCAATGGCGCCATTATCAGGAACATTATGACGGGTATTATAGCGGGGCGGGTGACGAACTTGGAAGGGGTTCCACGGAGCACCCAAAGGGTGGGGCCGTGGGAAGGAAAAGTCCGGCAGGACCCGCTCCACATAATAACTGTTCTAGGTGGCACCAAGTGGGACGACGTTGTCGCTTATGCTTGCAACCATAATCTCACCGGTATCGAAGCTCTCAGTAAAATCCCCGGTCTCGCCGGCGCCGCTCCGGTTCAAAACATCGGCGCCTACGGCCAAGAAATTGCCGACACTTTCATCTCCGCCGAAGCCTACGACTTCAAACGTCGCACTTATTGCACATTAGATAAACATGATTTCGGCTTTGCATATCGCAAATCAATTCTCAACACCACCGAAAAACAACGCTATCTAATTCTAAGCATCACTTTATCACTTCGCGAAGGCGAAATGCCTCGTCCTTTCTATAATTCCATTGAATCCTACATCAAAGACCACCACGAAACCGATTTCACTCCACAAAATATCCGCAAAATCGTCAGCACCATCCGCGCCGACAAATTGCCTGACCCTACCACCACGTCTAGCGCCGGATCATTCTTCAAGAATATCTACCTGACGCCAAAAGAAGCCGAAAAAGCCGAAGCAGAAGGCATCCCTGTCCATCACGGTCACGATGGCCTTAAAATTAACTCTGGCTGGCTCATTGAACAAGCCGGTCTCAAAGGCAAATTACTGCACGGTTTTCGCATCAGCGATAAAGCCGCCCTCGTCCTCATCAACGAGTCCGCCAGCTCATATCAAGATCTCGTTGCTGCTCGCACCGAAATCATCGACACCGTTCAAGCCAAATTCGGCTTTAAACTCTCACAAGAGCCCATGGAGTTACCACTATGAAAATCTTAAACGGTAGCGAACTGGCCGGTTTCATCAAAGAACGTCAAGCCCATCAAGTCGCCACAATGAAAAAAAAGCCCACCCTTCTCATCCTTCGCGACAACGACGACCCAGTCATCAACAAATACGTCACATTAAAACAACATTATGGCGAGGACATCGGCATCAAAGTCACAGATTACGTCGCAAATAGCACCGACACACTCCAAAAAGAACTCATTCGCGCAAGCAATGACTCGACAATTAGCGGCATCATTATTCAACTTCCTCTCACCGATAAGACCCAGACCGACGCCCTCTGCAATCTCATCGCCCCAGAAAAAGACGTTGATGGTCTCGGCATCCATAGTCATTACGATTCCGCCACCGCTACCGCCATCCTTTGGCTCCTTGCCGGCTACGACATCAATCTAAACGACAAGAAAATCGCCCTCGTCGGTCACGGCAAACTCGTTGGCAAACCCTTAGAAAAAATGCTCACAAACTCCCACTACCAAATAACCGTTTTTCATAAAGGCGATGACTTGACAAAACTTAACCAGTATGATATCATCATTACAGCCACCGGCGTTCCGGGGTTGATTTCTAGTTCCCTAGTCAAACCAGGCGCCGTTCTTGTAGATGCTGGCACCGCCTCCGAAGACGGTGTTATCAAAGGCGATGCCTCGGACGACCTACGCGCCCGCACCGATCTCACCGCCATTACCCCATTAAAAGGTGGCGTTGGTCCCATTACCGTCACTTGTCTCTTTGAACACGTCATACAAGCAGCCAATTAACCAACAAAAATCCTCTCCTTATATAAGGAGAGGATTTTTTAAGTTCCCGCCCTACTTCTAGTTACCTAGTTACGAAGCGGTCAACTTACTTTAACAATTTTTTGCGGCTAGCAATAAAGTAACCGAGACCAGTCACAGTGAGACCAGCACCCACAGCACCAGCTGCAATTTCTGTCGCACCAGTATCAACAATCCGAGTTGGAGTTGGATTTACTGGAGGATTTTCCGGGTCAGTTGGGTCAACAGGACAAGTCTTAGTAGTCACGACTTTAGCGTCGTCCTTCACTACCTTAGAATCAATTGTTGCACTTGCCCAGTTTACTAAATCGTTGTTTTTGCCACAAGCGATGTTTTTGTCAACAACCTTAGCGGTAAATCTTACATAAGCATTACCGTTGGCTTTATAATCACCAATGTTAATGCCACTTGTCGTTATGGTGTTCTCACTTAACAATTTACCATCTTTATTGTTGGAATTGTAAAGGTAAGTAGTATTCGCTACATATTCCAAATTTGTAGGCAAAGTATCTGTAATTTTTACATTCTTAGCTTCAGTAGAACCGGTATTGGTATATTCAATCTGGAATTCGACTTCGTCGCCAATCTTTGCGTCAACAGATTCTTTCCATTCATTCGTACCTTTGATGCGAACAGTCTTAGAAATCTTTGCATCAGCCGTAGCTGGAGTTACACACGCAGCGCCATCCACCATCACCGAAGCGTCATCCTTAGAAACTTTAGAGTTTACAGTAGCACTCGCCCAGTTTACAAGCTGACTCTTCTTGCCACAAGCAAGATTCTTATTCACTACCTTAGCGGTAAAACGAATGAACGCATTACCTTTTGGACCATAATTACCAATGTTGATGCCATCAGTAGTTAAAGTATCATCATTAAGGCGCACGCCATTAGGATTGCTTGAGTTGTAAAGATAAGTTGAGCCAGCAACATATTCTACATTGTCAGGTAAAATATCGCGAATCATCACATTCTTAGCTTCCGCAGAACCAAGGTTCTCGTACTCAATCTCGTATTCTACTTCATCACCAACTTTCACGTCCACGGATTCGCTCCAAGTCTTAGTGCCCTTGATGCGCACTGTATTAGAAAGTTTAGTAGTAATAGAATTGTGTACCTTCACCTGAATCGTCACCTGACCATCATATTCGTAACAACCAGGGATTTTACCGTCAAGCGCTTCATAACCAATTTTTACGCCAGATGTAATCACATCATTAGAAAGCGCTACAGTGCCAAGCTTAGAATTGGTATATTTTGCAGAACCATCTACGTACTCTAGATAGAAATCTTCACTCGAAGTAAGTTTCACTTCATCCCAATAACGATTAGGAGTAGCATTTGAAGAATCGAGGTAGCCTATAATCGTATGCTCTTTACCAACCGTAGTAGGCAAAGAGAAAGTCGCATATACATTCTCTGCAATTTTAGCAGTACCCTTAGGGCTGTTGTTGTGGACATAAAGACGAATTGTATAGGTTTCGCCATCTTTTACAGTAATTTCGTTAGCTTTCCATACGTTGCTAGTGTCAGTGCTTACCTTAGCACCTACGAAATTCCGCTCGTCACCAATTTTACCATTGGTGATAGAGTTGAAAGTAATGGTGTCACCAAGTTTACCCGCATTGATCTCATCAAGCGTATAAACTGGACGGCCATTAGCCGAGTCACCCCAAGCAAGCACGCTTGTCGTTGGGACGACGATGCTTGTGCCAGCCACTATTGCAGCAGCCGCCACACTTAAAATAGATTTATAAACTTTATTCATAATAATCCTTTCTAAATCTATATTAAAGTTAATAATTTGTTATTAATTACTTCTCGCTGACAAAAACCATCAAAACGATTATCATCAGCTAACCTTTATTGCTATCCGAATTGTTAAAATTCGTCTGCAACCGAATCGTCTCAAATTTTAAATCTTGGGTCTAGCCCAGCGAGTTAAACCCGCTGGGCTATTAAAGTACTTGCTATACACCCGCGTTAGTCAGGCCTTGTAATATGCGCCTCCGTTTGTCCGTTCACGGCCACCCCTCCGTCAGTCCGAACATAACTTTCTACCGGAGCCGCAGTATCAATACCACCATTTCCCGTACCATTATCAGCGTTGCTGATTACTTCTGTTCCAGACGGTGCTGACACAGTCGGCGTGTTGGGGTCACCCCCAACTTTCTGGCCTGCTTCAGTCGCAGCCGTCACATGGGTCATTTCTGCCCTATATTCATCATAGGACATCGTATCAGAATTGGTCGGCGTATCTGCCGAGGAAAACCAAGAACCCACACCGTTATTGGTAGAGCTTCCCGGACCCGGGTCATCATCCTTGCCAACATCGGTTCCATTAGTCGGATCTTTATGATACGGAGTATCAGAGCTGTTTGGTCCAGAACCGGGATTGTCATTTCCGCCAGGATTGATGCCACCACCAGTTCCAGCCTTCGCCTCAATCGGCGGCTGATAGCCACAGGCCAACTTATACAACGCTTCCGCATTTGTATAGCCAGTCCTGATTTTGAACACCAGGAACCAAGCCTGCTCATTGTGCGCCTTCGCGATCACCTTCGGCATTTTGATGGTCTGATTCCCGGAAGAACCATAGCCACCATAACCGTAGTTGTTCGCATACAGGTTGACCGTATTGTTCGGGTTCATGTACATCAAGCCCTTCACATCGCTTCGCTGCGTTATTTCAACAGCCTGCACGATGTTAGAATTGTTTAATGTTCTGATGAACTCTTCCACCACGGCTCTGTACAGAGTCTGGTCTTTGACAAATTCCACTGCTCTGGCATTGATATTATCAAGCCACCGCTGGGGGTCTTTGTCATATTTAACGCCACTGATATTGGTGCCTGCCACATAGTCAAAATAGGCTATGTCAGCCGCACCCAGCACCGGGTCGTTCCAGATTCTTGCCAACATATCATTGACATAATCTGTCACAATCCAGCCATCTCTGTACGGATTCGGACCAAAGTCATTGTCATTGGATGCAAGTCCGTCGCTTTGAATGGTCAAGTTGTAAAATGTCCACCACTCAACCAGCTGGCCATTATAACCGTACTGGTTACCGCCATACTGATTGCCATTATACTGACCGTTGTTACCATTCCAAACACCATAATTCGGCTGCGCCGTCGGCATCGGAGTCGGCTGTACTGTCGGCATCGGAGTCGGCTGTACTGTCGGCATCGGAGTCGCAGTAGCTACAGGTTGCAAAGTCGGCTCCGGAGTTACCTCCATCACCACTGCTTCCTGCATTTCCTGTTCCTGGATCCTGTTCGCCAAGTTGACGATCCTGCCACTAAAGGCAAACAAAAGCAACGTGATGAGAATGCCGAGGATCACTATCCAAATAACGAACAGTGCCCAATTCGGATGATCTTTGTACCTCAGCAGTCCGACCAACGCCGAACCTTCACACAACGTCCCTACGATGTACGGAAGGCTAGTCAAAGCGACAATCAGGACCACAAATCTACTAATCGTAGACCATCTGACCAAGTTTTCGCTCGCTCTTCCTGCCAACATCATGCAAATCGCCATCAACAGCAACCAGCAGAAGAAAGCCTTCCAAGTTGCACCGCCCTTAGCAAACCACCAGGCAAGATAAATCATCATGCCAATAGTCACCACCAACGCTACCGCTTGCAGAAACCACAGTTCGCCAAACTTTGTCACGACAAATCTCGTCGCGCCAATCAACACGCCGAGAATCACAGCCCGCGTCCAGTCCTCCGGATCGCCAAAAGCGCCAGAGTTAAACTTTTTCCGCGTACCGTTCTTCTCATCTTCCACTTCCACGAACAGCCCCTGCTGCATAAAAGCGAGGTTAATCACCATCGCCCACAGGGTTACGAAAATTGCCAGTAAAATAGCTCCTATCATTTTAGGCGCCTCCTTCATAAAAATATTGGAGGCATACCGCCTCCGAGTTGGGGGTGGTATAAAGATGTATAGCTCAGGTTTTAAAACCTGAGATGATTCGGTTGTTAATGGTCGTCTTCTTTTAAACACACCTTTAAATTCAGACTACTTTCATTGTATCACACTTCGCCATTTTTGTCAATAGCATTATCATTATTTTACGCTTATGTCTATAATAAGAAGAACCAGGTCGTAAAACCTGGTTTTCTAAGGTGCTTAGCACTTGGGGAAACGACGCGGAAAACACTTCCGCGCCTCCTTCGGAGACAGCTTGTGGTCAATCCGGCCCTTATCGTACCATACCGGCACGAATTCCACGCCCTCAACCCCATCGGGGCTGAAGTAGATGGCCGTCAGCAGATCGGTGCAAGGCATCATCTCCTCAGCCTCCCAATCCCAGTAGTAATATGCCATACCAGGACCAGTTCTGAGATGAGCCGGACCAAACGCATAGGGCGCTTCTTCCTCAGCTTCTTCCTCATCCACCTCCGGAGCCGGTTCGGGCTTCCGTGCCGGCTGTTTGGGTTTCGGAGTCACCCTCGGCGCCGGCTTAGCCGGTTTCACCGGCTCGGGCTCAATCTCTTCTTCAGACTCCACTTCCGGTTCGTCCTCAGGTTCCGGCTCAGACACTCCCTGCGACTTACCGCCGAAAACATCTGCCATCTCCAGGAACGCCATGCGGAACTTTTCCGCCGCATCCCGAGAGAGATAAATCCCGTTCTCCTCGATTTTTGCCGCAGGCTGCGGCTTCTGAGCTTCCGGCTTCTTTGCCGGAGCGGGCTTCGTCGCCGGTTTCGTCACAGCCTTCTCTGTAACCTTCTGGGCTGCCGCCTGACTTACTTTCTGATTCTTCGGATATTTCGCGTTCATTGCTGAACCCTCCCTAAATGAAATATATTTTTAAAAGTGCTAACCTCATTATAGCACACTTCGCCTAAAATGTCAATGGCTATATCATACGATTTCATCGAAATCATAAAAGAAAAATAGTGCGGGTAGAGAGAAAGTCTTCTCTCGGTCCCACTCCACAGAAACTAAAAATAACCACAAGTGGTTATTTTTACTTTCTCTGGTGCGGGTAGAGAGAATCGAACTCTCATCTCAAGTTTGGAAAACTTGCATACTAACCACTGTACTATACCCGCAACAAATTCTTAATGGGGTGGGATACCAGGATCGAACTGGTGACCTTCTGGACCACAATCAGACGCTCTAACCATCTGAGCTAATCCCACCATACGCTAAATTATACACTATTAAATCTATTTCGGCAAGAGTAAGAATGCTACCGTCCCAGCCGCTGCACCGAGGATAATCGTAATGATTATCGTCACCACTAGCCCCACCTTGGAATCTTTTTCAGGCTTGTCAATAATCGTCACTGGCCCAGACGGCGTTTCTTTCGGCACCATCACATTCTTACGGTAAACGTTCTTCGACAACGGACGTTTTGTCACTTTCTCGGTATTCACAAAAGATTTTTTTACTGGAAGCACCTGCTTCTTCGCGCTAACGCCAGTCGTTATAGCTGTTGGCTTCTTCGTAGGCACCGCCGCAACTGGCTTCTTTGCTGTAACCACAGGCTTCTTCGCAGCGCTACTCAGCTTTGCCATGCCATCAACGGGCTTCGTTACTGCCCTCGGTTTCACACTAAGCGGTCGCTTATTCACCTCTGTTTGCACAAACTTTGCCCGATAATCTTCCACCTTCGGAGTATGCAAAGCAGTCTTCGGCTTCGTCACGCCAGCTTGCACAACTTTTTCCCGTGCCTCAAATAACTGGCTCACATCCAGCTCGTTCACCTCAACAAAATCTTCCTGCCTTATTCCTGCGGCAGGCCTATGAACAGGTTTCTTCGCTGCACCTTTCGGCACAAAGTCCATGTATCTTTTGTTCATGCTCTCACTCTCTTAGCAACCTCTATTATATCAGCAAACTCGTCGAGAATCAAGGATGCCCCACCCACCAAAAGTCCATTTACACCAGGCACCGTCAAATACGCACCAGCATTGGAATGATTCACACTACCACCAAATAAAATTGGCACTTCTTCAGCCTTTTCCTCGCCATATATTTCCTTCAAATTTTTTCGAATCAACTTCACCACCTCAGTTACATCCATCGGAGAAGCCAGTTTTGAAGCCTTAGTAGATGAAATCGCCCATACCGGTTCGTAAGCAATAATTACCTTATCTATATCCTCCTCTGACACCTCAGATAGTCCTCCTAGCACCTGATCACGAATCACGTCTGCCGCTTCACCAAATGCACGCTCGCTCTCCGTTTCTCCCACACACAAAATCGGCGTTATTTTATTTCTCACCGCCGCCGCAACTTTTTTGCGCACAACTTTATCATCATCGCCAAACTTATATCGTCGTTCTGAATGTCCCACAATGCAATAATCGGCCAAACCTTGCAACTGTGCAAAAGACGTTTCGCCCGTATAAGCACCAAAATCCTGGTAAAACGCATTCTGCGCCCCAAGTTTCATCTTGTGCCCACCAATCTGTAACGACAAAGACTGTAACGCCACCGTCGATGGCGCTATCACCACCTGTACATCCCGATAATTTGGTATTCGTTTTAATAGTTTATGAAGATAAATTGAAGCCTCTCCGACTGTAAAATTCATCTTCCAGTTGCCCACGATATAAGTTTTCATAATAACATTATAGCATGTTATAATTAAAGTATGAAAAAAGTTTTAGCATTTGACATTGACCAAACCCTTAACGTCGCCAAGACTCCCATCACCGATGAAGTCGCAGATTTGCTCGTTAAATGTCTCGACCATTTTGAAATCTGCCCCATTTCCGGTCAAAAATTCGACCAATTCCTCGTTCAAATCGTCAACCGTCTACTCGACCGTGGTGCTAAACCAACTGAACTCACGCATTTACATCTCTTTGTGGCTCAAGGCACCCAGTATTACCGCTACGAAAATGGCGACTGGCACCAAATCTACAACTACCCCCTTACTGACGAACAAGTCAAAGAAATCAGCAACGCCATCGAGCAAGCCGCTAAAGAACTCGGCTTCTGGGAGGCCGACAAGCTCGCTCCAGGTGACGAAATTATCGAGAACCGCTTGTCCCAAGTCACTTTCTCCGCTCTCGGTCAAAGCGCCGGTACCAAAGAAAAATACGCCTGGGATCCAGACTGCAAAAAACGCGGGCGAATTGTCGCCCGTTGTAAAGAACTTGCACCAGATTACGATTACGAAATCGGCGGCACTACCTCAATCAATGCCATCATTCCTGGCATGAATAAAGAATTCGGCATGACTCATCTTTTAAAAGAGCTAGGTTGCGAAAAATCCGACATCCTCTACTTCGGCGACATGACTCAGCCAGGTGGCAACGATTATCCAGTCGTTAAAATGGGCATCGACACTATTACCGTCAGAAGCCACGAAGACACCGCCTTCGCTCTTCGCGGCATTCTCGGTGTCCTCGGCGCCTTGTAGTCCCATCAAAGCGCGTAGCATTATTCCGAAAATCTCACATTATTTTTAGCCACAACTATGCTATAATATGCTTATGAATATTCTAATCGTGGGCAATATCTTAAAAGACGTTTATCTTAACCTTGACAGCCGCACCGAGGCTTTTGAACAAGACAAACACCATGTCAACTGGCTAAATCTCAGTTTCAATGCATCCGAACATCATTATTTCAACCGCCACAGCAGTTTCGGTGGCGCCGCCATCACTCTTCAAGTCTTAGAAAAGCTCGGTCTCACCGCCACTGTTACTGGTTCCGATTTTCGTTATATTGAACACGACGCAGCCGACGCTCACGACATGAATACCGCTCGCTCCCACCGCTACATTCTGATTTCCGACGATGGCGTTAGCTATATCACGCCAAGCAATTTTGAGCCTACGATCTTTATCCCTTCTACTACTGAGCCAGATTACATCTACCTAGATCGCTCCGCCTTCATTATTGAAGAGAACGCACAGCAAATCTCCAGCTACCTTGATGCCCACCCGCACACGAATCTCATCGTTTATCAAAAAGACGACACCAACCCGCATTTAAATCAACTCATTAGTCGCGCCGCTCTTATCTTTACCGAAAAAACCACCACCGATATGTCTAGCTTCGATAAAACCATCTTCTTATCCGAACACGACATTTCATACAAAAACATTACCGAACCCATCACTATTGAACGCATAGATAAACTCACTCATCTTTCTGCTTATTCTATCGCCTCCGCCACCGTGCTCGGTAGTTTCCTGCTTGGCCTCACCGTTGAAAATAGTCTCAAAATGGCCCGCGCCAACGTTGAAAGCGCCAATCTGGATTCCGTCCTTACCTTAGACGAACTAAATGCTATCGTCGCTTCCCCTTCCGAAAGCCTCGACCTTATCGCCGCCAGTCTCGTCGCTCCCCACAAAGGCATCCTCGCCGCCGACGAATCAGGCGGTTCTATCAATAAGAAATTCGCCGAGCTAAATATTGAAGATACTTTTGAGCACCGTCACAACTATCGCAACATCTTTTTCTCTACTCCCGATATCGAAAATTACACCAGCGGCATCATCCTCTTTGACGAAACCGCCCGCGATTTCGCCGATAACGGTCAGCGCATCCCAGATTACCTCATCTCCCGTCGCATCATTCCAGGCATCAAAGTCGATCAAGGTCTTGAACCATTACTAGATCACCCAGAAGAAACCTACACCAAAGGCCTTGCCGATTTACCACAAAGGCTTCGCGAATACTATGGCATGGGGCTTCGCTTCGCCAAATGGCGTGCTGCTTTCAATCTTACCCTAGATGATCACGGCAACATTTTAACCCCCACCGATCACGCCATCACCGAAAATTGCCGCATTCTCGCCGAATACGCCCGCGATTGTCAATCCGCTGGTCTCGTCCCCATCGTTGAGCCTGAGCTAGTCTATGACGGCAACTATTCCCTCACCCAATCTGTTGAAGTCACTGGCCACATTTTAAACATCCTCTTCAAAACTCTCGAAAGTTTCGGAGTCAACCTACGCGCTTGCATTTTGAAATGCAACATGGTCCTCGCTGGCAAACGCTACCACACTCAGTCTACTCCAGAAGAAGTTGGCAAAGCTACCGCCGAAGTTTTAAAAAATCACGTTCCATCTGAGCTTGCCGGTATCGTGTTCCTCTCTGGCGGACAAACTCCAGAACAAGCCACCGATAATCTCGCTTCTGTCATCAAAAACGGTCCATTCCCTTGGCCAGTCACTTTCTCCTTTGCTCGTGCCTTGCAAGACCCAGCCCTCTATGCCTGGAAAGGCGATCATGCCAATGCTGAAGCCGCCAAAGAAGCCTTCCTCGCTCGTCTCAAAGCCAACTCCGAAGCCTTAAATAGCTAAACCATACCAACAAAAAATCTCTCGTCCCCTCCGCGAGAGATTTTCTAGTCTTATTATTCGGCTTGTTCTTCTGGTTTCGCACCGTTTTCTGATGGCACATCTGCAGCATCCACTGCTGGCTCCGCCGCCTCAGCTTCACGCTCTGCCGCTTCCGCCGCTGGATCGTAAAGCGATGCGACCACCTGCTCAGAATCAAGTTCTTTGTCGGCAAGTTCTACACCTTTTGGCAGCTTAATGTCAGCAATCGTAATCTTGTCGTCAACATCTTTTAGTGCACTTGCATCTACTGTAAGTTCTGCCGGCAAATCCGCAGGCTTCGCTTTCACGTCAATCTCTTCCATCGCCTGAGTCATTGCAAAATGATAAATCTTCGACGCATCAGAGGCTTCAAAATTCACAATCACGATTGGAGTCGTAGCTTCCACTACTTCGTCTGCCGATATAGCCTGAAACTCTACGTTTACAATCTTACGAGATACCGGATCAATCTGTACGTTCTTCACAATTGCAAGCTGTTTCTTACCAGCCACG
The DNA here is from genome assembly GCA_045603965.1 of Candidatus Nanosyncoccus sp. Taxonomy (GTDB): domain Bacteria; phylum Patescibacteriota; class Saccharimonadia; order Saccharimonadales; family Saccharimonadaceae; genus Nanosyncoccus. The sequence continues at coordinate 22,762 of JAZUND010000019.1, forward strand.
TCCAAATCAATTGGTGAATGGTAGCCAGCCTTTTCCAAAACTTTTTCCGTTGCTACATATTCAGACGAAGTAAGCACCGGTGTCTTTTCACCGTAAATTACTGATGGAATAAGTCCGCTTGCCCGCAAGCTCTTAATCTTTTTACCTGTCACTTCACGCTTTTCAAGCGTTAATTTGTATTCAGCCATTTTAATCCTTTTCTACTAATTTACATTATTTTATCACTTTATAGCTGTTTTTTCAAGATACCCTCTTAACCTTCACCATCGCTTCTCGCAAAACTTCGCCCTCATAATAATACCCAGCCCTTAATGTTTCCGCCACTATCTCTTTTTCACCATCACCTTCCGCCATCACCGCTTCATGCACATCAGGATTAAAATCTACGCCTTCCCCTGACTCTATCTTGCTAAGACCCAATTCTTTCATTACTTTGGAAAGCGACTTTTCTAGCGGTTTTAATTCTTCGTAACTCTCAATCGCTCGATCAATATCGTCAAGTAGCGGCAACATTTTATATACCGTCGCCAGCCTTGCCGCCTTTTTCTCATTTTCCTTCTGCAGTTCCACTTGTTTACGAAAATTCTCAAAATCCGCCCGCGTCCGCTGTAAATCTCCCACTAGCTCCGCCATTTGGCTTTCTAGCGTTGAGGTATCAACCTCTTTCTTACGCCCCTCCATAACATCATTTTTTTGCTCTTTAGTCTTCTTATCTAGCATCTTTCCTCCTTATAATATTTCTTCCAACATTTGGCCAGTCCGCTTCACGAGCTGCGTCACCAGAGCATAATTTTGCCTAGTCGGCCCCAGTACACCAATATAACTCCTGTCCGAAAAAGGTGACTTAAAACGTGAAATTATGAGCGACACCTCAGAATTTTTCCCAATCGGATTCTCATGACCAATAAAAATGTTAAGTGGCTGTCCAGGCGCCGCCTCTCTAAGCCACGGCTCCAAATTATCTAATAGTTTCGCCACCGCCTGCACTCGCCTCGTATCGTTAAACTCTGGCTGAACAAAAAGCCGCGATATCCCAGAAAGATACAACTGCCCACCAATTGTCGCGAGCCCCAAATTCCCCGTCAATTCCACCAAAGTGTCCACCGCGCCCCTAATTGCCGCATCCGCACGCGATTGCGAAGTTACTCGCACTTCTAGCACGTGCGTCCCTCGCTCCAGTGTTTTCTGCTCTGCCACACCAGGTCGCTCATCCATCGCACCATCCAAATTATTCACATAAAATCTATATCCCGCATCAGTCGGTACTCGCCCAGCTGAAGTATGAGGTTGTGCAATTAGCCCCAACGCCTCCAGCTTTGCCATCTCCGCCCTAATCGTTGCTGGCGACACTCCAAACAACCTCGCCATCGTCACGCTTCCCACCGGCGATGCTGTTTCCGCATATTCCTCTATAATTTGACACAAAATCTGCTTTTGCCGTCCTGTGATTTCCATATCTTCATTATATGAAATTAGCACTCAACTGTCAAGACCGCCAACCACACTTTTACCACCCGCCCATCGCAACAATAAGCATTTTTCTCTTTACAAAATAGTAATTTTGTGTTACAATGGAATCATATCCTTTTTCAAAGGGTAAATTTATGAGTTATCTCAACGAACCTTAGGAGGAAAACATGGCAACTAGACAGAGGATCTTCAAAACAGATCGTAGCAATACTGGCTACACAGCCACTCTCGCCAAAGGCGTCGTCACCGTTCGCATCAACAATAACGGCGCCCAGGGCAACAACGCCATCGTCGGCATTTACGACCCGGAGAAGCATCTCTGGCAGAACGACAACGGCCGCAAGGTTCTCCCCTGCAGCATCAAGAAGCAGATCGAACGGGCCTTCAAGCCCCTTGACGTTGGAATCGCCGAACAGAACCACAAAGCCAAACTTTGTGCGTCCAGCACGTAACCCCTCCCCCTTCTTTGCCCTAGCCTATGCGCTAGGGCTTTTTCATGCTATACTAGACACATGAACGACAAAATCTCCACCATCAAAAATTGGCTCGGCACCGGCTCCATCAATATCTTCGGACTCCCCATGTCCGGCAAAGACACTCAGGGCATCCGCCTAGCCGGCACTTTGGACGCCAAATTCCTCTCTTCGGGCCTAATCATCCGCGCCAAAGAAAAAGAACTCAAAAAAGATTATTCCGAACATGGCGAGCTTATTCCTACCAACGTCTTCTACGAATGGGTTCTGCCTTATTTTGAACGTCAAGACCTTTACGAATATCCACTTATTTTATCCTCTATCGGCCGTTGGTCTGGCGAAGAGGACTCCGTTATGACCGCCGCCGCCAGCGCCGGCCACGATATTAAAGCCGTTATTCTTCTCAATATTTCCGAAGCCGACGTCGAAAATCGTTTTGAAATGGCTAAATCCCTCAATGATCGTGGCGAACGCAAAGACGACCTGGATCTCACTACTTTCCGTACCCGCCTAGAAGAGTTCCGCACCAAGACTCTACCAGTTATTGAGCATTACCGTGACCTTGACCTACTCATCAATGTCAATGGTGACCAAGATCGTGACTCAGTTTTTAACGAAATCGTCGAAAAACTTTACCGCACAGCCGTCGAAGCTCATGTCTAAACTGCCATCCCGTATAAATAACTCCTAGCGCCACCACACCAACTACCGCATAAAGCGCCACAAAGGAAGACTTTTCTTCATAAACTTCCGTCACCAAGCTATAATCCGCACCTTTATTTTCCACAATTTTACGACATCTTCCCGTTTCTTCATTCAAATAGTACCCCTCTTTGCATATCGTAGCAGACGCCACTTCTTCAATCTTTTTGCACCTACCGGTTAGTGGATTCAAATACTGTCCATCTGTACATACCTTTTCCACCACTTCGGTAACCTTGACACAATTTCCAGTCACTTCGTTAATTACTTTACCCACCTCACAAGTTCGAAACTCTTGGTAATTATTTGCTTCGCCCGGCGTAGGCGCATATGTCGTCCGCCAAATTTCACCGCCATCTGCATCATATCCAATCAAAGCCCACGCCGTTCCTTTCCGTTGACCACCAGGATATTCGAGTCGCGCTACTACTGCTCCATCCACGTCCGCAAGCTCTAGCACCCCAACGTTTGTTGGGTTTTTTGTCACCGCAAAATCCGTCAAGTATCTCGCCACGTATTCTTCTGCCTTCAAAATCCCCGTTAGCGGATATGTCTTATTTTTATATTTAAGAGCACATCCATCCAACAATACTTGCTCAGACGTCGTATTATAAACTTCCACAAATTGTTCTGCCTGCGTTTCCTCATAATAACTCAGTATCTCGGAAAATATCACACCAGCACATTGTGACACCTTACCGTAACCCTCATCATCCTTCTCTTCCACATAATAATCCGCATTATCGTACTTCACTTCATAATCGTCTACCGCCATATGCCCAAATTCACCAGTTTCCACATTCCTCACTAGCACCGTCGGACTTGCCGATTTAAATTCTTTCGCACAACCTTCTTTTCCATCCCAGCATACACTATCTATCACTTCGCCGTCTCGCATTAGCACAAGTGGTCCCGCTTTAAATGCCAAAGTTTTTGCGTAATTGAGCGCCGCCAGCTCGTGCCCAGGCGAGCTGGCTAGGCGAAGGAGGATGGTCTCGCCAACCATATAACTGTTCTCGGGAAATTCTACCAACGTAGTCATATTCCCGCTTGAATTTGTATAGCCTACAGTTAGGCCAGCGAGCGAAATCATTTCATCGGAGCGTCTTCTGCCAATTTCTATCGCTTCTCCGACATTTCCCACTCCATCAATCGTATACCCAGGATTTACCATCTTAATATACACTTCCGGCAATTTCACCGAATCGTTATCACTACTTTCCACCACGCAGTCCACCTCACATTCCATGCTTTCCGCTCGCACGTTATCACGCATCACGAATAATAAACTCATTATCACCCCACACGTCGCCCAGAAATAAATCATAATTTTTCTCATAGCCCACACCCTAGCAAATTCTTACTAGAATTACAACCCCCCACATGCTATAATTAAGGCATGAGCATTTTCATCCCTGTAATTATTCTCATCTTGGTTGCGCTTATCCTGAGTTTTTTACAATTCTCGCCAAGCCTTTTCTCATTTTTCTATCATTACGCTCTTGGTAAATATTCCCATTCTAAAGCCGACAATCTCGCACTTGATTACATCCTCGGTGCCGAAACAATTTCCGCAATTGTTTGGTTTGCCATCTATGTTATATTTTTCGCAATCTTTTACCACAACCCCAACCTCAGTTCAAGCATCATCCCGTGGATAATCACCGGCATTTTATGCGCTGAATCAGTTTTTGCTTTCTTTTTCTATTTTCGCAAAGGTAAATCTACCGCACTCTATGTGTCACGTTCCGCCGCCAATACCTTCTTAAACGATACCAAAAAAGTCACTTCACGTCGTGAAGCCTTCATGCTGGGATTTATGTCCAAAGTCCCCGAACTTATTTTCACCATTCCAATTTATTTACTTATTGTTTATATTCTCGCCTATTCCACGTTCATTCCGTCAGCCATCACTATTATCTTCTTTATCATCATCTCCACCATCCCGCTCTTCATCATTCGCACCATTTACCGCGCGGGTCGCACTCTCGCCGATATACAACGCATGCGCACTAAGACTAAACTTTTCATCCGTCTCACTCTCACCATTAGTCTTTTGTTACTCACTATCGCAACTTCATATTTAGGAATAGCTTATTATGGATAAATCCACTATCTCTTCCCTCACTAGAGAACTCAAAATTCACGCTCGCGCGCTCGGCATTCCCGACGGCGCCGCCGAAGATTTTATTAATCACGCCCTTTCGTCCGTTGAAAAATCCATCGCTAGAAAATCCATCATAACTTCCACCGACCTTACCAGAATAGTAGCCAAAGAGCTTGGGAAATATCACCGCGATTTAGCTTACGTTTTCCAGAATCGTGATACAATAATATAAAGGATTTTATGGGAAAAAAATACGATTACGATTATATAATTATTGGTAGCGGACCAGCCGGTTGTACTGCCGCCCTTAGTCTTGCCAACCCAAAACGCAAAATCGCTCTCGTAGAAGGTGGCAAATTTGGTGGTAGTAATCTCAGCACTCGTGATATTCCTTACGCCATCAGTCTAGATTTTTCACACACTCTTTCCAAGCTCATCAGCTACCCAGAAATCAATCGTCACGGCCTACATTTTAATTTTCCCACCGTTGTCGCCCACCAAAATTACACTATTTCTACCATCGCAAATCTAGATGCCAAGTCCATCAAAGAAGCTGGCATTACTTATTTTCAGGACAATGCCTACTTCCTTGACCCACACACCGTTGCAATCAAAAACAAACAAGTTACTTCTGCTAATTTCATTATTGCTACTGGCGCCACACCTACTTATGGCGATATTCATGGTATTGATACTGCCAAGTTTTTCACGCCATACAACATCATTAAAGCTAGACGCATTCCTAAGTTCATTCTTGTCGTCGGCGGTGGCGCTTCCGGTTGCGAAATTGCCGAATACTTCGCCGAACTCGGTTCTAAAGTCATCATTCTCGAACGTGAGAACCGCTTGCTTCCTCGCGAAGACAAAGAAGCCGGTGCCGCACTCGCTGAATACTTTACTAGACGCTTTGGCATTATGGTTATCACTGGTGCCGACGTCATCGCTCTAGAACCAGACGGCTCCACCGCGACCAAAGTCACCTTCAAACTCAAAAAAGAAGAAAAGACCATCCGCATTGATTGCGCCGTCCTCGCCACCGGCTCCGCCCCCAACACCGATCTTGGCCTAGAGAACGCCGGCGTCAAATACACCGAATCCGGTATCAAAGTCAATCGCATGTTCCAGACTTCCGCTCGCAATATTTACGCCATTGGCGACTGTATTGGTGGCGAATCTTCCACCGAGCGCGCCGAATATCAAGCCTCGGTTCTCGTTTCTAATCTTACTAGCCGTACCAAAAGTTACCCCAGCTACACTGGCTTCATCCGCACCGTTAATACTTTTCCAGAAGTTGCCATCGTTGGCTATAATAAAGTCGACCTCGCCAAAATGAAACGCAGTTGCCGCAAAGCCATTGTCTATCTCAAAGACATCACCGCTAGTAAAATCCACCGTATCGATTACGGTTTTGTCAAAATCCTCGCCGACCATTCTGGCCACATTCTCGGTGCAACTATCGTCGCCCCAGGTGCATCTCTCATGGCCGAAGAATTCGCTATCGCTATCCGTCATAATCTTACCGTGTTGGAGCTCGCCAGCACTCCACATATTTCCAACAGCTTCAACTACGCCATCAAACTCGCCGCCCGCCAATTAGTCAAATAACAAAAATCGGCGCGTAAGTTAGGGGGGTAACTTTAACGCGCCGGTTTCTATCCTAAAATCTCTTTTAGAACTTGGTGGCGGGGGTTGGATTTGAACCAACGACCTTTTGGTTATGAGCCAAACGAGCTACCAGGCTGCTCTACCCCGCGATATTCACCCTAGTACCTCCTTATTATACACCCATATCACCTTTTTGTAAATACCCCAAATTTATTTTGCACATAAACATTTTCCTGTACTTCATTCCAAAGTGAAAAACGGGGAGAAAACCGGAACCGGAAGACTCCGCTTCAGGACGACTACTCTGCTAGGATACACCTAACTGAGAAACCGTTGTTGCGAACAAAATTACCATTGGACGGATAGACACCGCTAGAATTGACGCCGAGGAAGTACATACTGTAAGTACTGTACCACGTAGAGGACCAGAAGAAGCCGCTGTTACCCTGATAGCCCGCCTTACCTAAGATGAAGCGGCCGGATAATGGCGTAGAGAGAGCGGTCTGAAAGGCAGCTACTTGACTTGGGCTACCGCCACTATATTGACTATAAAGATTCTGGAACTCACCAGTTGAACCACCGGTTGGCAATCGCCATTTGTATGGACAAATATCATCTGTGATGTCTCGGATAGAATCAGCAACTGGATCACTAGAAGGGGAACCGGCAGATGATGTCCCGAAGCCACCCCAACAATATGAACCAGCCGAAGCGGCACAATAGTTATAATATACACCTATCTTGCCTTGCACTATACTAGTCACTCCGTTAATAGTTTCAGAAGTAACACTATCGTAAGACCAAGGTGAGTCAGCTGCTCCACCGTCCACACAGTATGCATCACTACAGCCACCACTAGTAGTGCTATCTACTGCTATCCACGGCTGTGAATAACTGTAGCTGGAAGTCCAAGTTTTCTTCACTGCCGCCATTGCCCATTTATCAGTAGCGGTACCAATAGTATCCCCTTTTAGATAGCCTAGTGCTTTATTGCTTGCATTAGTCATCTTGCCAGCATTATCACCTGTTCCGTAAAGTTGAGCCCGAGTTAGAGCGGTAAGGTCTAGCGCAAGGTTATCTAACATCCAACATTTATCGTCAGCGAGTTTCTGCACTCGGTATGGAGTTTCATCACGTTTGTCATATACCGTCGTAATAGTCGTTGGACAATTAGCCAAAGTCAAGTCTTGCATATATATCTTGCTAGTCTTCCCCGTCACCGTCAGCGTAGAAGTACCTGTCACCATATAAGTTGTCGGATTATCCGTCGTAGAACCCAGTGTACCATTCGCCGTCGTCGCCCAAGTGTCTAACGTATAACTGTTTGAAGTTGGCTCCATAGCAATGGTGTACGGCACTCCATATTTCAAACTCGTTGTTCCGCCACTCGTAGTCACCGAAGCGGCATTACCGTAAGTCGAGTTCTCAAACGCTACGCTCCCCACACCAGCACCAGCGAAATTTACAGTAACGGTATAACTATTCAAACCCCACATAGCATAAAGATATAAGTCGTTAGTATTTGACGTCTGATCGATATTCCAAGACAAATCAGTCCCAGCACCATTAGGATTGTAAGTAATACCGCCACAACTATCCACACCGGCCGCTGTAGTGATATTACTAACACTACTAGTGCCACTACACCAACCTAGAAATGTATAATTTGTTTTGGTGGGTACAGCACTGCTTATATTAACAGTTTCAGCATAAGAAGAACTACTCTCATTCACTGGGGCATTGCTACCATCCCCAACATTGTAGGTAATAGTATACGGTGTAGCATTCGCTACCGCCGTCACCACGAAAGCACTACTATAAGTACCCGGAGGTGTAGTGGCATAACTCACCTTAGCCCCAATGACGATGTTATAGTCATTCTCACTATTATTGGCAGCATTAGTAATGTCTAGCGTATCACCTTCAATAGTAGGAGCAGGACGAAAAACAGTATTAGCACCACTGTTAAATTTACTTGGCAAATATCCCCAAGTACTAGCAACAAAATCATTTACGTCACTCAATGTAGACGTCGTGATAGACGGTATCGTGCAATTAGCCGTACAATTGGTATCCACATTTGTAAGTGGCACTGGTGTACCTGTAGTGCCAGAAGCTGCAGCTATTTTCAGAGTATAGCCCGTAGCGTTGTTCGTACTAATGCCTATTGTCGTGTCGGAAGCAGACGTACTCCCCATCATAAAACCATCATCATAATTAGATAAATCAAGCGAAACCGAATCACTGACCCGTATGCTGATGGTGCTAGCGGCGGCATAGACTACACCCCCATTATTAAACAGCAATGAAGCAACCCCTGTCACAGTCATTAATACCGCAACCGTCTCCGCCCTAAAGCCAAGACCACTACGCATAAATGCACTACTACGCCGCCCAAGAGAGGGGTGAATCTTTAGTTTGAAATAAAGGCCCAAAGATTCCAGGCGGCGTAGTAGTACATTCATATTATATATATGCTTATTCTTCATGTTACCTCGTTATTAATACCTCCACCCCGAGCGTGCTACATATAATATAATCAAAAATGGCACCGCAAGGGTGCAACAACCTAATAACTAGCATCAGTGACCTGATTCAGCTAACGGCTTCCTTGCGATGCCATTTTTTTGCTAAACTCAGGTCCTGATACAAAATATCCTGATGCCATTGGTTATTAAGTTGTTGCAATACCATTGTAACACGAAAAAACGTCTTTGCCATAGACATTTTCTGCTATTTCAAGTTTTCCACAACCAAAAAAGAAAAAGCTACACGAATAATAACGCCAGCCTCAACACCAACCAAATAATCAACCTAATAATAATCGCTATTATAATAATCAGCGTCAATAATATCACAAATCCCGCCACCGTCGGTGCCCATACAGGCGACGCATAATTGTGACGATATAATTCTGTAGAAGGTAGTGATGCAATTATTGTGTCGTGTAACTCTTCCGCCGCTGGGTATTTCTGGATTTCCGACAGCATACAGTTAATAAACTCCGGCGAACTCCACAGCCACCCATTCGCCAATGCTTCTTCACGACAAGTCTCCCCTGCCATACCATACACATTGCCATAAGGATTCTCATCACCCGTCATATTCTGCTCAGCCTCCTCGAGCGCCCTAGTTGCGTCCCGCAAATATTGATGCTCCAAATAAAACGGCCCCGTGCCAAAGCTCACTCGTTGCACACCATTCTCTTCCACCACATTCACCACAATATGCGAAAATACGAATTCCTTCAATCGTATCAATGCACTCGCCAATTCCTTATCGTTCGTAGCCGCCTCCGCTTCACTCTCATTCGCACCAATCCTCGCATCTACGGCAAGCACTGCATCTCTCAGTTCTGTCATCCGGATGTGGTTAAATCTAAGTAACGTCGCATCAACTGGCAATAACACTACCAACAAAACCACCAGCACCCACGTTTTTATCCGCAAGCGCCATTTACGCTTTCGCACAAATTCCCTTATTTTCCCACCCGTTTTCACCATATATTATATATATTATATTATTCTTCCGGTATAATCGCAAGGTGTGCTTCATCAAGTTGCACCTGATCCACCACAGACGGCGAATTCATCATCAAGTCCACCCCATTACCATTCTTCGGGAACGCTACAATGTCGCGGATATTCTCGGTATCTTCTAGCACCATAAAGATTCGGTCAATTCCAAACGCGCATCCCGCATGCGGTGGCGCCCCAAACTTAAATGCCGACAGCATTCCACCAAACCTTGCCTCTACATATTCCTTATTATAACCCAAGATATTAAATACCTTGTACATTATTTCTGGATTATAATTTCTTACTGCACCAGAACAAATCTCGTAGCCATTCATCACCATATCATATTGATCCGCCACAATTGCCAGCTTCTCTTCTACTGTTTCAGCTTTTTCAAGCGCTTCTAGTCCACCTTTTGGCATTGAAAACGGGTTGTGACCGAAATCTAACTTCTTGTTTTTCTCATCCCACTCGTAAAACGGAAAATCCACAATCCAACAAAGCGCCACCACATTTGGATCCTTCAACCCAAAATGGTCCGCAAAGGAAATCCGGAGCTGACCTAGCACCTTGTTTACCTTATCGCGCTCATCCGCGCCAAAGAATACCGCATCACCATCTTCTGCCCCCATCCGTTCGCGCACCCCAGCAATTTCCTCGTCACTCATAAATTTCAAAATCGGTGACTTGGCTTCTCCATCACTATACAATATGTACGCAAGTCCCCCAGCACCCAATTTTCTCGCCTGTTCCGTAAATTCGTCAATCTCACGTCGCGTCAACTTCGCACCACCCTTCACGCAAATTGCCTTCACGCATGGCTGTTTAAATACCTTGAACTCTGTCTTACTAAACACATCTGTAAGCTCCGTAAGCTCCATACCATATCTCAAATCTGGTTTATCTACGCCATATCTTTCCATAGATTCGGTATACGGAATTCGTGGCACTTTTTCAGAAAGCAGTTTCTTCCCTGCAAAATCTTTTACTAACGACTTAATTAACGGTTCCATTTCTTCGCGCACCATCTCGCCATTATCTGCAAATGACATCTCGAGATCTAACTGATAAAAATCACCATATAATCTATCCGCTCGCGGGTCTTCATCACGAAAACATGGCGCAATCTGATAGTACTTCGGAATACCACCCACCATCAAAAGCTGCTTAAATTGTTGCGGAGCTTGCGGCAGTGCATAGAACTGTCCAGGGTGAAGCCTGGATGGAATCAAGAAGTCACGCGCTCCTTCCGGTGACGAATTTGCGAGTATCGGAGTCGTCACTTCAATAAATTCGTGTTTCTCCATATAAGCACGCATAAAGCTATAATACCTTGCTCGCTCGGTCAATAACTTCAACATAGATGGACGACGAAGATCTAGGAATCGATATTTTAACCGCATCTCTTCTGACGATTTTTCACCATCATCATGTGTGTTTACTGGTAACGGCTCGCTACGGTTAAGTAGCACCAACTCTTCCACCACTAGTTCAATCTTCCCAGTAGGAATATTTGGATTTACTAGTTCTGGCTCACGCTCGCGCATTTTGCCCACTGCCTTCAACACAAATTCATCACGCACCGACTCCGCCAATTTAAACGCTTCCTCAGTTTCTGGCGTCACCACCAACTGAATAATTCCAGTATGGTCACGCAAATCAATAAAAATCAATCCACCATGGTCACGGCGCGAATTCACCCAACCTTCCACCGTTACTTTTTTTCCTAAATAATCAATTAGTTTATCAGTCAAGATTCTCATGTGCTATATTATATCACATTTTACCCAACCAAATACTCTAATAATATCTGAACCGTGAAAAACCCCGCCAATTTTTCTTCTTTATCCATCACCAAGAAATAATGCTTGCCAGTCCTCTCGATTTCATCCGTCGCAAATCTCAGAGTATCATAAGTATGCAAATAGTAAACTTCTGCATCCAGATATTTTTCTGCTTTTTCCATCTCGCGCACTTCTAGCGCATTCAAAGCCTCAGTATTTATAATTCCCTTAACTTTCCCTTTGGCGTCAACTACCGGAAAATTCGTAAAACCAGACTTATATAACTTATCGAGTACCAATGGCCCTAGCATCTCTTTATCTTTCACGAAGATCATTCTATCTTTCTGCACCATCAACTCACCTACCGTCCGCGAGTCATAGCTCATCACCGCCGCGATTCTATTGCGTTCTTTCGTACTTAACACCGAAAGCGGCGTCCGTCGAATCACTCCCACGAAATCCTCCATTGTTCTCGGTGTATATTTCGGCACTATTTTTTTCACAGGCTCCGCCGGCTTCTCGCGATACCTCTCCAGCTTCGGATCAATAAACTTAACAATTTTTTGCAAAAAGTTTTGCCACATGCTACAATCATTATATCACAAAGGAGTTATATGAAAATAAAACAAGGCTTTTCTAAAGCAGGTCTCATTGCCAGTATCGCGACATTCGCTTTTGTCATCGTTGCAACCATTCTCGTCATCAACGCTAACAACAATGCCACCAACTACGATAATTATGATTTTTATTCCGTCATCACCGGCGACGAGCATAATGGTAACATCGGCGACAACATCAAAGGCGACAAAAACGCACCTGTTCTAGTTTTTGAATATGCCGATTTTCAATGCCCAGGTTGCGCTTCCATGAACACGCGCGTCAACGACGCCATCAAAAAATCTGACGGCAAGTTAGCTATCGTCTACCGCAATTACTTACTTAGCTACCACAAAAACGGCACCGCCGCCGCTTCTGCCGCCGAAGCCGCCGGACTTCAAGGCTACTGGAAAGAATACGCTGATAAGCTTTTCTCTGAGCAAGCCGAATGGGAATATGCCACCGGCTCCGAACGTACCGCCTTGTTCAATAAATACTTCACCGACGTCACAGACGGCAAAGGTGACCTAGACAAATTCAATCAAGACATCGCTTCCGCCAATGTCTCACAAAAAATCAGCTTTGACATGGGAATAGGCAAACGCCTCGGCATTCCAGGCACACCAGCATTTTATGTGGACGATCAATTCATCAACTGGAACAACAAAGAAGGTGGCTCCGTCAAAATCAACGACCAAGAATTAACCTGGGATCACGCACTAAACGGCGATGAATTTGTTGACCTTCTTCTCGATATTGTTGATGCCAAGATCAACAACTAAATCTCAATGAATTTTTGCCATTCGGCAGGCGCTATTTTTACTTTTTTGTTCTCTTGAGAATTTTTAATTCTTTTGATACGCATGTTGTCTATTCTATCAAACATTGCAAACCTATGCAAGTGCTTATGCTTGCAATCTATTAATAAGAGTGATATAATGTGGCCACTGGAGTAATATGGGAAAATTTATTGTTAAATTTCGTCATTTAATTTTGATACTCGCCTTGGTGGCGCTTGTTCCATCTTTCATTGGCATGATGCTTACCCGCGTCAATTATGACATGTTGAGCTACCTACCAGATAGCATGGAAACAGTCATCGGGCAGAACGAGCTACTCAAAGATTTCGGCAAAGGCGCTTTTTCTATGATTATCGTAGAGGACCTGCCAATTTCCGAACAAGCCAAACTCGAAGATAAAATCAAACAAATCGACCACGTTGACACCGTACTTGGTTTCGGCACTCTCGAAAATAATAATATCCCTGCCGCCATTCTGCCAGATAGTATCTACGAAACTTTTAATAAAAACAATGAATCCCTCATTGCCGTATTTTTTGACACATCAACTTCCGCTGACGAAACATTAGACGCCGTAGCTAAAATCCGTAATCTAATGGACGACCATATTTATGTTTCCGGTATGTCCGCTTTTGTTGTGGATCTTAAATCCATCAGTAACGGCGAACAAATCGCCTACATTGTCATTGCAGTTTCTCTTGCCTTACTCGTCATGTTCACTATGCTAGACAACTGGCTTATTCCTATTGTCTTCCTCGGTAGTATCGGTATCATGATTCTTATCAACCTCGGTACCAATATCATCTTCGGCGAAATATCCTATGTTACTAAAGCCCTCTCTGCCGTTTTACAACTCGCCGTCACCATGGACTACTCCATTTTCTTATGGCATAGCTATCGTGAATATCTAAGCCAAGGCGAGAAAACCAACGACGCCATGGAACACGCTATTAAAGCCACCCTTAGTTCAGTCTTCGGCAGTTCCGCAACCACAATTGCCGGTTTTATCGCTCTTTGTTTTATGACTTTCACCATGGGACTTGACCTCGGTCTTGTCATGGCCAAAGGTGTCCTTCTTGGCGTCATCGGCAGTGTTACCGTTCTTCCTGCTATTATCCTCGTCCTCGACAAGCCCCTCCGCAAATTAGACCATAAAAGCCTCTTACCAAAGTTCGATAAACTCTCCGACAAAATCATCAAACTCACTCCGGCTTTGCTTATTATCTTCGTAGCAATTCTCCCGCCAGCCATATATGGCTACAACCAAACCAATGCCAATGTTAATTATGCAATCGCAAATGGCTTGCCAGGCAGTACTCCTTCCGCCATCGCCAACGCCAAACTAGACGAAACTTTCGGGCTCTCCAATGTCCACATGATTCTAACCAGCGCTAGTTTGCCAGCATCTGAATCACACGCCATTGCTACCGAATTAAAACAAGTAGCTGGAGTAAAATCCATTCTCAGCGTAGACTCCCTTCTTGGTGACAATATCCCTAGAGATATTCTACCCGCCGAAGTAGACAGCATTTTTCGCAGTGACAAATGGGAACTCACCTTAGTCGTTTCCGAATATAAAACCGCCACTTCCGAAATTGCTGATCAAATCACTGCCATAAATAGTATTATCAAATCACACGATCAGTCCGCTCTTTTAATTGGCGAATCCAGTTGCACCCAAGACATGATTGGCCTTACTTCTAATGATTTTCAAGTCGTCAATACCGTTTCTATTGCCATCATTTTTATCATCATCGCTATCGTTACGAAAAGTATTTCCCTTCCAGTTATTCTTATTGTCCTCATTGAAATGGCCATCTTCATTAACCTCGCCATTTCCTATTTCACCGGCACTTCACTTTCATTTATTGCGCCAGTCTGCATTAGTACCATCCAACTTGGTGCCACCGTTGATTATGCTATCCTCATGACCACTCGCTATCTTCGTGAACGTACCGATGGCAAATCTAATAAAGAGGCCGCCAAAATTGCTTTGCGCACTTCTTTGCCATCCATCATCATTTCCGGCTCCGTCCTCTTCGCTGCCACCATCGGCGTTGCCGTTTATTCTAAAGCCGAACTCGTCAGCTCTATTTGTATGTTGCTCGCACGTGGCGCCATCATTAGCATCATCGTCGTTCCACTTTTCTTGCCACCGTTACTGTCCTTCGCCGACCCCCTAATTATTCGAACCACTAAAGGAATGAAAAAATTATCTAAAAGGAGTACCAAATAATGAAAAAACAAATTATCACCGCTTCACTCATTAGTGCAGCCATCCTTACTGGCAGTTTTGCAACTGTTGCCATCAAAAATGCCAATGCAAGTCAAACCGAGAAAAGCGCGCCAGTTCTCGCCGTCGCCGAATCTCCACTTGCTCCTGCTAGTCCGATTACCATCACACCAAAATACGAAACCGTCTACGCCATTATTAATAACGATGGCGCCATCAATCAATCTTTCATCAACAGCACCATCAACAATAGCAAAGAACCTTTGCCAGTTAATCTCACCATCAATTATTATCTAGATGGCGTAAAAACTACCGCCGCCGACCTTGCTGGTAAATCTGGGCATGTTCGTGTTTCTTTCCATTACGATGCAACTAAAACTTATCAAGAAAAATACATTCCATTCGTTGCTATCACTGGTCTCATTCTAGATGATACCAAATTCTCCAACATCACACTCGAAAATGGTAAAATTATTTCCGAAGATCGTGGCATTGCTATCGTCGGCTACGCTATTGCCGGCATCAATGAAAATCTCGGCACCGATTTCTTGCCAAACAAATTCGCTTTTGAAGCCGACGTCAAAGATTTTGCCCTTGACACCACTTACACTATCGCCACCAATTCCATCTTCTCCAGTATCGACACTTCCAAGTTAACTTCCATCGATAGCGTCATCAATTCAGTCAATGATCTCGCTGGCGGTCTTAACCAAATCGTAAACGGCGCCACCGACCTTTCAAACGGTCTCGGGCAATTATCCACCGGTATTAACACTTTACAAACCAACGTTACTACCATTGTAAATAAAGTTATCAGCATCGCAAATGACGCCGAGTCCGTACTTGGCTCGTTTAATGAATTAGTCGATGCTGGCCGCGCAGTCATCCAAGAAATTCCAACCACTTCCGAATTCTTAAATGACGATATTGATGAATTCGCGAGCGAGCATGAGCTATCAGCCGAACTTACCGACGAAATCAAATCCCTCATCGCCGCTAAATACGCCGAGGCCTACACTGATTTCTCCACCAAAGTAAATCACATTGATTCCACCATCACCACTGCCACCGACACCGTCGCAAGCTACATTACCAAAATCAAATCTGGTGCCACCGAACTCAAAAACGGCGTAGACGCCATCGCTAGCGGTGCCGACCAACTCTACAACGGTTCTATAAGTCTAAAGAATGGTCTCCATACTTTCAAGTCTCAAGGCATCGATCGTCTCGTCAGTTTTGCCAACAACGACTTAGATAATTTCATCCGCAACCTTCGCAAAACTATCGAAGCAGCAAGTAGCTATCACAACTACAATAGCGACTCTGCTCAGTCTGTCAAGTTTGTTTTCAAAACTCCAAGCATCAAATAATTAACGCTTCTGAAACAATTTAAGTTTTGCAATCTCAAAGTTAATTGCATTTTTCTGGAACGTAACCACCGCCAAGCGTATCATCACTACGGCAAGTATCACCACCTCGCCTACACCGATAATAAATTCTACCGTACTGAGCGTTCCAAACCCACTTCGAAGCATCAATGCAATCGGCGCTGATAGTGGGAAATATGTTAAGAATTGCACTAGCATATTTGGCTCTGTCATCATAAACGACTGCATAAAGTAAAGTGGGAACACCATAGCAACAATTGCCGGTCCAATAAACGAAGAGGCATCTCGTGCCGTCGGCACAAGTGACCCTACAAATACACAAGTCCCAGCATACAAGAATACCGCACCGATAAACAACACCAAAATCATCACTATTGCGGCTGGCTCAATCACAATATTGCTAAGTACCGTGCTAATTAGAGGATTTTCACGATTCACAAACACAAGTATTACGAGCGGCACCACAAAAGCCAAAATTTGAACCATCCCCAGTATCAACATCGCCACAATTTTTCCTACAATCAAATGCTTCGTTGATACCGACGTCAATATCATTTCCGAAATCCGGTTTTCTTTTTCTTCCACTACTGCCATTAGGAATCTGTTTCCAAACAGTGCCACAAAGACAAAATATACTACCAAAATCGTAAATGGTATCACTGCCTTACCCAATGGATTTGCTTTCTCACCATTCGCAGTCAGCTGATTATTCTCAACTTCGTAATTACCACTGAGTATCATCACGTCCATCGGTGATACTTTTTCCGCTACATTTTGGCTAAGTATTGCTTTCAAAATACTCGCATCGTTATTAAATAAATCTAACCCCTCTGAAATATGATAAAACTCCGCTTTTTTATTCTCTTCAAAATCCGCCGGAATATAGAAATATAAATCTGCCTCACCTTTTTTAATCATTTCTATACCATACTCTTTGCCACCATTTATTACATATTGACCCGTGGTTAATACCCCAGCCTCATCAGTAATCGCAATTTTTGTATCTTCATCCCAAGTCGGTTCCTTATTTGCATCACCCGAATTAAACACAAATCCAATCAAGAACATCACGCCCATTAATATTGGCATTAGTAGCACCGCCGCCCAAAACGCTGGCTTCTTTAGCTGTCGCACAATTTCAAATTTTGCTACCTTTAAAGTCGCACTATTCATTTTCACCTCCATACACATCTACGAAAATTTGATCTAGTGACCTACCGCCAAATTCTTTTCGGATGTCACTTATTTTACCATAAGCCCGCGCCACACCATCTTTTAATAACAATGCTCTATCGCACAATTTTTCCACCTCATCCATATAATGTGTAATTAAAATCACCGCAGTTCCTTTTTGGTGCAATTCGTCAATTATTTCCATCAACAGCCGTCGATTCATCGGATCAAATCCCTTCGTCGGCTCGTCTAAAATCAATAATTTTGGATTATTCATTATCGTCACACCAAGTTGCACTTTCTGCTGCTGTCCACCAGAAAGCCTTTCCAACTTTTGATTCGCCTTATCCGCTAGCCCTACACGATTCAAATATTTAAGTGACCACTCCAACGGATTTTTTAGCCCCTTTAATTCTCCAAAATACACCATCGTGTCAATCACGGATTCCTTGCGATATAGTCCACGCTCTTCTGGCAAGTATCCCACAGTTACTTTGGTATCCTCTGGATTATACTTCTTCCCATCAATCAAAAGTTCTCCACTTGTGGGCTCATAGAACCCTAGTAGCGTCCTAAGTGTCGTAGTCTTTCCCGAACCATTCGCACCTAAGAATCCAAATATTTCCCCCTTTTTCACTTCAAAAGACAAATCTTTGATAACAGTCTTATTACCAAATTTCATTTTGAAGTTTTTCACTTCGACAATGTTATCCATATATATAATATATACTAGTTTTCAGGTTTTCTCAACTTATAGTAAATGGACGGCGCAAATCGAATCGGTGCCAACATCTGTTGAGCTCTATTTTCCATTTTAACTAGATTTGCCGTACCAAATACTTTCTTGAGCCCCCGACTGCGAAAATTAGACACCGACAAAACTTTCTCTCGCTTAAATCCAGTTTTTTCAAAAATTTCTTCCACATACTTCGGATGATAATTATAAAATCCGTCCTTTGAAATTTCCTTGTAGTTCGCCACCTTCTTATCAAACGGGTTTACTTTACTGCGTCCCGTCACGAACCTTGCCATTTTTGGCAAAGTTCGCTTATTCGCTACTTCAATCACTGCTACTCCACCTGGTTTTAGTACGCGGTATAGTTCGCCCATCGCTTTATCCATATCT
Source organism: Candidatus Nanosyncoccus sp. (assembly GCA_045603965.1). Lineage (GTDB taxonomy): Bacteria > Patescibacteriota > Saccharimonadia > Saccharimonadales > Saccharimonadaceae > Nanosyncoccus. The sequence goes on from JAZUND010000019.1 coordinate 41,738, forward strand.
TTGAGATGATGCGTCACTCTTATCATCATCAGCCCATCCAGCTCACCGTCTTTAAACGGCAACTTATAAATATCACCCGCCTTAGTTTCTATCTTATCACCATAGATTTCTTTTGCTTGCTCCAGCTCCGTCTTTGAATAGTCAAAAATATAAACTTTCCTCGCTCGCTTCAAATATTCATTCGCCAGCCTTCCGTATCCACCGCCAATATCTGCAAACTTTTCCATCCGCTTCGGTAACAACTTCCGAATTGCCATCCTATCCGCCTGATCCTCATACTCACGATCTACGTCTTCCCAGAATTCTTTTTTATAATCGTAACCATTATAGTCCGAAATAACTTTTTCACTCATAGTTTTCATTATAGCATTAAAAATCTATTTTACAAAACCAACATAAGTGTGATATGATTAAACTGTTACAAGTTTACATTTAATTATGGCAGCGATTTTTATATATCGCAGTTTCAAGCAATAAATGGCATCGTAAGGAAGCCAAATGTTTGGAACCGCGTACGCTGTGACAAATGTAAGCTTGTAACACCCTTGCGGTGCCATTTTTGTGCATACTCCATTATGATTCATAAGATGGCACCGCAAGGGGGATAGTAACAAAATAAGTGAGGTAAGCTATGCGGTCAATACATCATATCATTCATAAGTATCATCATCCTAGCACATATTTACTATATGGTTCACTAGGGCTTACTGTTCTTTCTGGGTTTGTTCTATCAAGTTCTGCTACTTATGGTTTGTTTAGTTCTTCTGCTTCTGCTGTCACTCAAGCCACCTCATCTCGGGCTTCTGTTACTGTATCCTCAACTTGTTCCATGACTGCAACTGTTAATACTGAACATAATGCCACTTTAATTAATGGTATGTATTCAGGTAATGATAGTAACTATAATAATGGTATTGGTAAAACCACTATACAGACTTTCTGTAATGATGCTGGTGGTTATGCTATTTATGCTGTAGGTTTTGGTAATAATGAAGTAGGTAGTAATAAACTACATAGTAATATACTTGGTAGTAACTATGATATTGCTACTGGTACTGCCGAGAGTGGTGATACTTCCAACTGGTCTATGAAGGTTACTGCACTTACTGGTACTATAGACGGTGTAGAACAAACCTATGCTCCTACCATTACTAATGACTATGACAAGTATTCACCAGTCCCAACGAGTTATACCAAAGTAGCTAGGTTTGATAGACCTACAGACGCAGAAACTATAGGCTCATCCATCACTACTACTTATGCTGCATATATCTCTCAAACTCAACCAGCTGGTACTTATGTAGGACAAGTAAAGTATGCTCTTGTTCATCCAGGTACTTCTAACGCTCCAGAATCTCTCATCATGCAGAATGTTGCAGACTGGAAAGAAACCCTTCTAGTAGGTGAAGAAATTGCTGTTACAGATGCAAGAGATGGCAAATCATATACTGTAGCTAGACTTTGTACCAAGGTCAATTACGACTCTACTTCTGGTCAGTATGAGGCTGGCACCTGTGCTCCTGATGATTTGGAATCTGAAATCTGGATGACTCAGAACCTAGATCTCACTATTGGTGGAGAATACAATGGTGAACCAATCATTCTAGACAGCAATAATACGGACCTTAACACTGCGGTGACTCCCGAAGGCAACACTATGAAAGATTACAGCACAGACGGCGTCACTATTACTTGGGCACCAGGCTCAAATATCCATACGGCTACTAAGATTACTTACCCGGCTACTTCTGGTAATGGTACCGTGGCTGGCTGGACTAACACTTATACTGATGCTTATCAAGCTGAAGGCGTGGATGCCAGTGGTAACGAGATGTACAACTATCAAGGCACTAAATACGCTGGTTTGTCTGCTTGTGAAGCCGCCAATCACACCGAGGCCCAATGTCAGCATTACCATGTAGGTAATTACTACAACTGGTCTGCTTCGGTAGCGATGAGCAACACTGATAATAATGCGGCCAACGGTGGTTCCGCTAGCTACTACACAAAGAACTATGTGATGCCGAACTCTATTTGTCCGAAAGGTTGGAGATTGCCGAACGGTCTGACAAAGGATGAAAACGACGACATAGTGATGTCTGACTTCAACAAGCTTCTCAAGGCTCAGGGTATTACTGGCACTGGCGGTAAAACTGTCGATAATATTACCCGAACTGACGGTATAGACTTATATGGTAGTACTAACGTAGGATGGGCTTCGAATGGCTTTAATAAAGTTGGTCTTGCTCCTCTCTATTTCGTTCGCTCAGGCAGTCTGGGTGGCTCGGCGCTCTATAATTTCGGTACGAGCGGGTACTACTGGTCTAGTACGGTTAGCTCTTCGACGAACGCGTTCAACCTGGGTTACGATTCCGATGTATTGGTCCTGGCGAACCAGTACAATCGCGGCAACGGCTGGTCTGTGCGTTGTATGGCGCGGTAGGATAAAATATAAAATAAGCCTTCAATATGAAGGCTATTTTATATCACTCTCGCCACTTCCGCGAGAGTCGTCTCTCCCCTAAGTGCCGCCAACACCCCCTTCTGCTCAAGCGTCAACATCCCATGCTTTTTCGCAGTTCTTTCAATCACTTCCGTTTGAACATCCATCACGTCTCCACGAATGAATTTCTGAATTTCTTCGTTCACAATCATCTGCTCCATTATCACCATACGCCCGGCATAGCCAAAAGGCTCCTCTTCCGTTTCCACTGGCTCATATAATTTAAGTTTCTCCAAATTAATCCCCGTCAGATTTTTTTCACTCACACCTTCTAATACTTTCCGAACATATTTCACCTCCGATTCGCTTGCCTCTCGTTCCTTCTTCGAATCTGACAGCTTCCGAAGCAATCTCTGCGCCACAATTAGCCGAATAGAAGAAGCAAAAATCGGATTTACTCCAATTAAGTCAATCATACGCGAGAAAGCCGCACTAGTTGAATTAGCATGAAACGATGACAACACCAAATGCCCCGTGATTGAAGCCTGTATCGCCGTCTTCGCCGTATCCGCATCACGAATCTCTCCCACCATCACCACATCTGGATCCAGCCGAAGCACCGAACGTAGCCCCTCCGCAAACGACCCACCATCATTTGTATTTATTGGAATTTGCGAAATACCCGTAATTCCATATTCAATCGGATCCTCAAGTGTAATAATTTTTCTGTCCGTCGTATTCAGTGCATTTAACATTGAATAAAGCGTAGTAGATTTACCAGAACCCGTCGGCCCCACCATTAGCACCATCCCTCGCGGATGTGAAATCACTTCATCTATTTCATGTTTCTCACTCTGCGATAATCCTAGTAAATCCAAATTTAATAACGTTTCGTCAAAATTAAAAAGCCTTAGTACTGCATCTTGCCCATACATCGTTGGAATCGTCTCTACACGTATATTCAGAATATGCGTCGCGCCATCACGATGTATTTCCTTTTGCATATGCCCACTTTGTGGTTTATTAGACGCCGTAGACACATTTGCTCGCGATGACAACTCACCCATGAAAATCCGGTATTTGTCTTTATCAATTTTCGCCACCGGATGCAGAAGTCCATCCACACGCATCCGAATCCGTATCTCCCCTCGCAAATTCTCAATATGAATATCGCTTGCACCTAACTTATCCGCTTGATCAATCAGGAAATCAAACACTTTTTCCGTTGATACAGCATTTAGTGTTTGCGATACCGCCGCAATCGTTTCCGAATCGCCATCACCCGCAATTCTAATATCATCATAATGCACCTCTTTCGGCGGATCATATCGAAGCATCAATATCCGATATGCTGACCCCGAAATCAAGAAGAAATCCACTCTCTCGCCATCTTCTGTATAGTCATGTCTCATCTTCTGAATTAAAGATCTCGGCGTTTGGCTCGTCACTAGGAACTGAAAATGTTCTTCTCCACCACCCTTATGTAGCGGCAAAATATAGTTTTTATGCATTTCCGGGATCGTCAGCAGTCCTTCCGTTAGTGGTACAGTTGCTTCAAATTTTCTCGTATCAAGATAAGGCAGGTTCAATATTTTAGCGCGCTCCGCAGTTGCCCGCTCCTCGCTTTCACGTCTTTTCTCCTGAATTTCCTGCTCATTCATACCACAATTATATCATAAGAACTATGTTTTTTACGGCCTTCGTGATATAATTACTCACGGAAGGGTGGCCGAGTGGTTGATGGCACTGGTCTTGAAAACCAGCGTACGAAAGTACCGCAAGTTCGAATCTTGTCCCTTCCGCCATTATATATCAGAAAGTTCGCATCCCACGCGTCAGCGTGGGATTCCTCATCTTGTCCCTCCCGCCATAAAAATAGACCCCGTAGGGTCTAATTTTTATTTTACGCTCCCGCATGTAGTTTTGCAAACTTTTCTGATTTCTTATCGAGTTCCTTCATCTCGCTTTCAGTTGGCATATCATCTATACCAGACTTGATATAATTACGCAACACGCCAATCAATATAAATGGTCTCACGAATACCGATTGCAACATTGACCACATAATCACACCTACTATCGCTGAACACACTAAGCTAAGCGAAGTTACATTATATACAAACTCCGGTAGCTCCGAGGCATCTTCTGCCGTTTCGATAATCGCTTGGCTAAGTTCTGTCATCGCACCGGGCATCAGCTGAGTAATCAAGAAAGAAATACCGAAAAACACACCGCCAATTATAACAAAAGAAAGCAAGCTAATACCAAATACTCTGCCCAAATTCTTCATCAATGTCTTGCCATGCTTAAAGAACAATACCGCGCCCTCGCAAGTTGCCTTTGTTGCACTTTCGTCTTTGCGGTAAAACACCCAGCCCAAACAACAATCGCAAAGATATGCCACTACCGTATCAATCACGCCAGATATTGTACTTCCTACAGTTCCTCCTGCATCACCACCAACAGCTCGTCCTACCGCAGTTATTCCAGCACCAATCTGCCTAAATACTCCACGAATCGCACCAGTCACTACGTAGTAAGCAGCCACTGTCGCAAATCGCTCTTTCACAATCTTCTTGCCAGCCGCCACAGTATCTTCCGGCAACTTACCCTTAACTACGCCTTCTGTCATCATCGCAATCTGTCCAGCTTTATAAGTATAAGCCACAAAATGGACTATTAAATACGCACAAACTCCGCCGAGTACCGCGCCAATCGCTAGCCCAATGAGCGCTTGGTCAGAAGTGCCATTTGCTACCGCAAACCCTGCTGCTGCAAATCCCGCAAACGCCGCAAACGCAATTACATCCCACAGTAATCGCCAAAGCGAAAACTTTATTGTCTTTTTATATATAGTCTTATTATCCATAATTATTCCTTTTATTACTATTATTATAACATAATCCTTCGCGTGGCAAAAAGACCCTTGGCGGGCCTTTTCTTAGCGACCATTTTTAAGTCTTGGATGTTTCCTTTTGTCGCTGTGCTTATGATTATTGTTACGATTTTGCTTCGCAACCGGTTTAAACGTAAATTTTCTTGCCATACTATCATTATATCACATCCTCCCCAATTTGTGTTATAATATAAAAAGGTGGAGCCGTCGTTCAACGGATAGGACCCAGACCCTCTAAGTCTGCGATACAGGTTCGATTCCTGTCGGCTCTACCATTTTTGTTGTCGCTGGTTCGAACGGAGCGAAGCGACGTCCTATTTCCAGCCGGGCCTACCATTTTTTATAACGTATCCGTATCCAAAACCACATAAAATCTGTAGTCTGGATACATTTTTTTTGCTCGGCTGTGGATTTCCTTACATTTTTTCTCAACTTCCTTCTCGCTAAAATCAAAAATTAAGTCAAACGACACGATTTTCTCATCTTCGTCCACATAAAATCCATGCATTTGCTTCACGGTCTGATATTCTTCAACTATTTCTCCAACCTGTTTTTTCATCTTCTTCGCGAGCCCGCTATCATTCGCCGCGTACACACCAAGCGTCAAAATAATCCCAAATTTTTCATATATTTCCACCTCAATTTTACGTGACAACCTATGAATCTCGCGGGTTTTTAGCCCATCCCCTATCTGAATATGCGCGCTTGCAATTATTTTATTTGGTCCATAATTATGCAACGCCAAATCATACACCCCTTGCACCTCGCTATATGCCAAAATCGTTTTGCGTACCTTTTTCACCAGTTCATCGTCCGCCCTCATGCCAATAATATCGTTCACCGCATCCTTCAAAATCTCCATCGCCGTCCGAACTATCATTATCGCAATCAAAATGCCAATATAACCCTCTAAGCTCACATGCCAAATACAACTAATCACCGCACCTACGAAAACCGAAAACGATAATGCCGCATCCGAAATCGCATCCACACCACTCGCACGTAAACTTCCAGAATGTAGCAATTCACCTTTTCTTTTCACATAACGTCCAAAGAAAAACTTCACTATTACAGCTACCAAGATAATTATTAACGCTGCAACCGAATAATCAGCCTCCTCCGGATCAACAATTTTCATTACAGATTCTCGCAAAGCCATCACGCCAGCCACTAGCACAATCATCGCCACGATAAATGCGGAAAAATATTCCACTCTCCCATAGCCAAACGGATGTTTTGCGTCCGGCTTGCGCTCGGACAATTTTTGTCCGATAATCGTCACAATTGAAGATAATGCATCAGTAAAATTATTTACTGCATCCAAAATAATAGAAATAGAATTAACAATTAGCCCCACCGCCATTTTAAAGCCCACCAAAATTAAATTTACCGCAATTCCCTGCAGACTAACTTTGACGATTTCTTTACCACGTTTCACTTTTATTCCGCATTCGCATAAACGTTTGTTACGTCATCCAAATCATCTACCGCCGAAAGCAACTTTTCTAGTTTTTCCGCAGCTTCACCCTCCACCGGCACATACGACGAAGGCACGTATTGTAATTCGGCCGAAGTAACTGTCATCCCTGCATCCACCAAAGCCTGGCGCACTTTCATTAAGTCCGAAGAAGCTGTATAAATCATCGTTCCGTCATCTTCATCCGCCACATCTTCCGCACCGGCTTCCAGAGCCGTCATCATGACTTCATCTCCTTTTTCCGAAATCTCAATTACGCCTTTCCTTGCAAACTGAAACATCACCGAACCTGGCTCTGCCATTCGTCCACCATTTTTGTCCAAAGTATGACGCACTTCCGGCATTGTGCGATTTTTATTGTCCGTTGCCACCTCAATAATAATCCCCACTCCACCAGGACCATATGCTTCATACACTTCCTCAATTAACGCCGCCGCCGACTTATCTGCGACCCTCGCAATCGCCCGCTCAATATTCGCTTTCGGCATATTCGCGAGGCGCGCCTTCTCTAAAACCATCGCAAGAGACGGGTTCATTGCTGGATCCGTCCCCGCTCGCGCCGCAATTGCAATTTGATTCCCTATCTTCGTAAAAAGCGCTCCACGTTTTGCATCCACTACTGCCTTCTGGCGCTTCGTCGTTGCCCATTTACTATGTCCAGACATAAAACTACTCCAATTTATATTTAACTTCCCTTAATTTTACCATTTTCCCCCACAAAAGTAAAATCACGACCGGCACGTACAAAGAAAAAACCCATACTTGCCCTGCTGGCATTTTTACTAAAAACTCTGGCATTCCTCCGAACCATCCTACCACTGCAATATGAAAAGAAAGTAGCGTCTTAGCACACCACGCCACCACCATCTCTACACCGGGAAATCCCGTAAACACACCCGTCAAAAATGTAAGTCCCATTGCGTAAGACAATGTTGGCAAAATCAGCAGATTTGCTACTACCGAAATCAAAGACACTTGCCCATAATAATACAAAATAATTGGCAACGTCATCACGGTTGCCGCCAGGGTTGTTATTATCGTCTCGCTCACGAATCCTGGCTTTCTCGTCCCCCAAAAAATCTTCGTCAATCTCGGTCCCACCAACATTATCCCCGCATAACTTGCGAATGATAACATCCAGCCCATGTTCATCACAAAATTTGGCTCCACCATTAGCGTCAACGCCATCACCATAATAATCATCCTAAGTGGCGCAATTTTTCGCCCCACATATCCAGCCACTAAAGTCAGTATCGCCATCACTCCCGCTCGCATGATTGACGGCGTCCATCCCACCAATATCATAAACATCACGATAAATAGCCCCGAAAATAACACGCCACTAAGTCTTGAAATTCTTCCAAAAATCTTTTTTGCAATCTCCACCAATATCGCAAGATGCGCCCCACTCGCCACCACGATATGCGTAAGGCCAACCGTCCGTAAATTTTCATTCAAATCATCCGGCAGCCCAGATTTCATTCCCAAAAGATACGATAACCCAAGTGAGACTTCTGGCTCTGGTATCAACTGACGTATTCTTTCCGCAAACCAATCCCTCACCTTTATAATTAAATTCCCTGGCTCTGGCTTCAGATGTCGAACCACTTTTGGCCTCCACATGTACCCAGCATAAGTCCCAAACCCCATCCCCATTTTCCCTTCTAACACCACCGTATCACCACGCCTCAAATTCTCATTTTTCTTACTCGACACATATATGCTCCCTTTACTTTCTATTTTCTCCTCTCCAAATTTTAGCTCGGTTAGTTTATATTTTGTTTCGCCGTCATCAGTTTCCGGATCACCATTAATGGTTCCTTCCACCACCACATTAGAGTCTACTAGTCGCCAAATATAATCTTCGCCTTTTAGTTCTTCCGACACTCTGAAAAATGCCAGCACCATCCCAGCTAACAACGCCACAATCACGAATACCAACTTCGGCTTCAAATATGCTATTACTAGCAATATCATCGCTAGCACGCACCACCATACCGATCCAAAATAATTCATTCGAAGCACCAATCCTAATATCACCCCAGCTAAAATCCCTACGCATAGAAAAACTACAAAATACGATTGATGTATATTTTGCCACAACACACGCACCATTTTTCGCATATGCCACATCTATCATAGTCATCCGTTTTTTACAACCCCCCACTAGCGCCAAAGATGAAAATATGCTATAATTCAGTCACGCACTCGTAGCTCAGTGGATTAGAGCACTTGTCTTCGGAACAAGGGGTCGTGGGTTCGAATCCCTCCGAGTGTACCAAGCACATCTCTTCGCACCCGTAGCTCAGCTGGATAGAGCGTCAGTTTCCGGAACTGAAGGCCACACGTTCAAATCGTGCCGGGTGTACCAATCCCTCAAAGTGTGCTATAATATACAACACGTGGTACCGTAGCTCAGATGGTTAGAGCGTGGGACTCATAAGCCCAAGGTCACTGGTTCGATCCCAGTCGGTACTACCATTTTTTATGTCCATTTTTTCACACCCCGAACCGATGCCCTCGTCCATTTCGTCAATATCCCCATTCATCAAACCAATATGCTATAATATAAAATATGCGTAACAAAAAAGGCCTCACCTTTTTAGAAGTCTTAATTATCCTCATTTTTCTTGCTACCCTAGTCGTAGCGTTTTTTATTCAACAATCTAGTCTTGCCGCCGCACATCGTGATGATGAACGCAAAACTTCTATCAATGCTATCTATTATGCTCTTGAAGAAAGTTTTTACCCTACTCACGGCTATTATCCAGAATATATTTCAGAATCTAATCTCACTGTCATAGACCCATCATCTTTTACTGACCCATCAGGTTATCAACTCGGCGACCCTGTCAGCTCTTACTCTTACCGTCCAGCCAACTGTTATCTTGGTCGTTGTCAAGAGTATATTCTCTCCTCTACGCTAGAATTAGAAGAAACCTACTCCAAATACAGTCGCACTACCGAGCAACATCTAGAAAATGTTCCAGAAGAATCCCCCAACGAACAGCAATCCTAATCTTTAGTCCGATTTTTCTTTTCTTTCGCCGTAGTAATCAATTTAGATATTGCATTTAAATCGTGCGCCGATATATCCGCATACGGAAAAGTATACGTCGTCTCGTCGCCTACCGTTGACAGTCTCAAAGTTCCATAATGCAAAAATGCCTGCAAAAATCCACTTTGATGGAAACTTGCATCTTCCACCGATGGTAAATCTATAATATTCACCGACTTCGCCATTGGTGATTTTTTTACAATCTGGATAACATGTTTATTAGTTATATACATCACATTACCACGAAATACCATTGCCGCCACTACGCCAAACACCAACCCAATCAAAATGATAATTACAAGAAGCACATACATAAAATTCCGCCCCGCCGCATCTATTGACGCCTGTCCTAGTAACACCATTAAGAAAGCAAATAGTACTACAGCAAGTCCACCTGCCACCGCTCCAAATACCAACATATAACAAATCTTCGCCCGCTTAAAAGCAAACTCCACCCATTCATCATCTTCAAGTTTCAGAAAAGGAAAATCTTTTTCGCTTCTTGCGTGTCTTATTTTCGCCAAATCTTCGTTCATCCTTCTCCTTTCAAGAATTACACTCTATACTTTTATTATATCACATTTTATTGATTTTGTAAATGTTTTCTTCCCTTTTCTGTCACGACTCTGCCTTTCGGTGTTCGCGCTAAAAGCCCAAGCTGTAATAAATACGGTTCATAAAAATCCTCAATCGTTGCCGCCTCATCACCAGTTAGGGCTGCTATCGTCGTAAGCCCTACCGGTCTTTCGCCATAGTTCTCCCACATTAGCCGGAGCATGTTTCTATCTGCCGGATCAAGCCCCAAATAGTCAATCTCCATCAACGCCAATGCACTTTTCGCAATTTTCGTGTCAATAATTCCATCTCCATTTACATCTGCATAATCTCTCACGCGTTTAAAAATGCGATTCGCAATCCGCGGCGTCAACCGCGATCTAGTCGCAAGTAACTCTGTGGCCTCGGGCTCAATTCTCGTGTTCAAAATCCCCGCCGTCCGCGTAATAATTTGCTCAATTTCTGGCTCCTTATAATACTCCAGCCGATGAATAATTCCAAATCTATCCCTAAGCGGCCCCGCAAGCGAGCCAGTTCGCGTCGTTGCTCCTATCACTGTAAAATGCGGTAAATCCAACCTCACACTTCGCGCCGCCGGGCCTTTCCCTATCACAATATCTAACTTATAATCCTCCATCGCTGAATATAGCACTTCCTCCACCGCCCGACGCAACCGATGGATTTCATCAATAAACAACACATCACCATCCTTCAGATTCGTCAAAATCGAAGCAAGATCTCCAGCACGTTCTATTGCCGGCCCACTCGTCACCCGAAGTGACGCGCCAAGTTCACGCGCAATCACTCCCGCCATCGTTGTTTTGCCAAGTCCTGGAGGACCATACAATAATACATGATCGAGCGTATGCCCGTCATTGCGTTTCTTCACCGCATCTATCGCCAACCGTAAATTACTTTTGAGATGTTCCTGCCCAATATATTCCTCAAAAGTCGTCGGACGAAGTGAAATTTCAATTCGCTCCTCATCCGCATCATTTAAATCCGCCGTCGGCTCCACTAATCTTTCAATTGCCATTACCAGCCACCTCCCCCTCCACCGCCTCCGCCCCCTCCAGAGAATCCTCCCCCTCCTCCACCAGAAGACCCAGATGACGATCCTCCACTCCCACTTGACATTGTAGTCGCACTCCTCGAATACGAAGATGCGAGCGTCGATGCATAGTGCAAATCTCTCACTGTGAATCCATTTCTATGCCACTCTGGCTCAGTCACCCCCTCAAGTTTATAATACTTCTCTAGTTCTGCCATCCACGATTCTTCCAGCCCTAATACTGCCGCATATGGCAACAGTTTTTCATACAACCGCACCACCCCTTCGCTAGACACATCCGCTCCCTTCACGCTCTGCAACATTTTCAACCTCTCCGCCTCTGCCATCCCAATGTATAATTTCGACCCATCCATATATCGCGATGTTTCAAGTCCTTTTTTCGTCCGTACCACATATTTATCCGTCTTGGAATACAGCAAACTCCATATCACAATCGCCATTATTATCATCACTATAAGTACTGACGAAAACACATTTTCTCCTACCACATATCCTCTCAATAACCCATTATCCCGCAATGTTTCATAGAACATAATTATTCCGAAAAATACAAAACACATCACTACAGAAATTACTACTACCATCGTCCCCGTCGACGCATTTCGTCCAACCGATTTATACTTTTCCTCTACTAGCCCATCTTTTTTCAGTTCAGCTATTATCTGCTCATCATATTTTCGTCCTAGTGCCACCAATCTCGACGTCGCCACTTGCGCCTTAATCTCCACCTCATCCCCTACCTCCGGTACCCACCCACCATTCATTATCGCAAGTAGCGTTCTTGCTTCCTCACTCACTCCATCAAGACTCAAAACCATCGCCTTCCATCCCTTCTTCCTATTTTCCCCCGTCTTCGCCAAGGCAATCTTCTTTCTCACTATCATATCAAGCAGTACCGCCACTTTCGCATCTTTCTTCTTTCCAATATACACTTCCGCCATCTCTGCCACGGTATAATCAGGGTTCGGCTGATATTCTGGCTTTATAAACATCTTTTTATAATACTCTCGTTTCTCCTTCGCTTTTCTGTAGCGTCTCACCGGTCCTAGCACCGTAAACAGCATCAACCCCATTCCTACCGCCGTCAGTATCCACACGAGTGTATAATTCTTTGCTGGCTCCAGCACCACGAAAGTCCCCGCCTTAAGTTCCACATCAAAAGTCAAGTTCTCATATCCTCTCACTCCGCTAGTCGTAAATTCCACCCCATCATCAATCTTAACGATAGTACACCTATCTTGCCCGCTCTCACCATATCTCCCCACATAGCACCAACTCTTACCAGTAAAACCATTTAACACCCTGTCCACAAAATGCACTCTCGCCGTCACTTTATCAAATCTCTGCGTCCAACTCGTCCCGTTCGTATCCCAATATAACTCCTGGAACATTTTTTCCACATTTTGTCCGCTCACATTATTCCCCTCCGCATCAAACTCTGTCACAACATTCGCAAAATCATATTCTAATACATAAACCTGTTTCCCTTGCACATACTTCGCCGCATCCCCAATTCGAATATAAAAATAATTATCTTCCACTCCCATATTACTCACCGGCTCGTATTCCCCGTTTCTTGTCACCTTAAGGTTCAATGCCTCGTAATCCGCCACTGTCATATTTATTCCACCCTGATTTGTAAATGGTATGTATCTTTCTATTCCATGATTTTGATTCGTTCCTGGAAACACCGCCGTCAACACTTCTTTCACATGTAGCCGACTCGTCCCGTCCTCCGCTTTGCTGAGATAATAATCCCCCGTAAAATCCTCAAAATAAAAATTATTTACATCGGCAAAAACATTCGCACTGCCAAATATGCCCACTAGCATCACGCATACTACACCTAATACCTCGCACCACTTTTTCATACCATATATTATAACACGCACCACTCTTATCACAATAACAATTCTTTAATTAGCACTATTGACAATACAGTGCCAGTTTGCTACAATAGAGTCATATTAGCACTCAACGTCAATGAGTGCCAACATGAACCAAGAAATCTAAACAGGAGAATATAATATGAGCAAAATCATTGGTATTGACCTCGGCACCACCAACTCAGCATTTGCCTACATGGTTGCCGGCAAGCCAGAAGTTATTACTAATGCCGAGGGCGACCGCACTACGCCATCCGTAGTGGCCGTCACCAAAAAAGGCGAACGTCTTGTTGGTAAAGTCGCTCAACGTCAACGTGTCACCAATCCAAAAAACACTATTTATGGCATCAAGCGCCTTATCGGTCGTAAATTTGAAGACAACGAAGTCCAGCGCGACGTAGAAATCAGCCCATACAAAATCGTCAAGAAAGGCAACGGCGTAGCTGTCGAAATGGACGGCAAAGAATACACTCCAGAAGAAATCAGTGCCATGATTCTATCCAAAATCAAGGCCGACGCCGAAGCTTTCCTCGGTGAAAAAGTCACCGAAGCTATCATTACCGTTCCAGCTTACTTCGACGATTCTCAACGTCAAGCCACCAAAGACGCAGGCAAAATCGCTGGTCTCGAAGTCAAGCGTATTATCAACGAACCTACCGCTGCCGCACTCGCTTACGGTCTCGAGGGTAAAAAAGACGAAAAAATCGCCGTCTTCGACCTCGGCGGTGGCACCTTCGATGTCAGTATCATGGATATCGGCGATGGTGTGTTTGAAGTTCTTTCCACCAACGGCGACACCCATCTCGGCGGTGAAGATTTTGACAACATCCTTGTCAACTTCCTCGTCGATCAGTTCAAGCAAGAATCCGGCATCGACATCAAAGGTGATGCTGCCGCCATGCAACGTGTCAAAGACGAAGCCGAGAAAGCCAAGAAGGAGCTCAGCTCCAGCACTTCTACCGACATCAACCTTCCATTCCTATCAGCCGATGCCGATGGTCCAAAGCATTTTGAATACACCCTCACTCGCGCAAAGTTAGAAGAACTCGTCGCTCCACTTCTCGACAGATTGGCTAGCCCAGTCGAAAAGGCACTAAAAGACGCCAAGCTCGAAACCAAAGACATCGACGAAATCGTCATGGTCGGTGGTATGACTCGTATGCCAGCCGTCGTTGAAAAAGTTAAAACCATCTTCGGCAAGGATCCAATGCAAGGCGTCAATCCAGATGAAGTTGTAGCTGTCGGTGCCGCTATTCAAGGGGGCGTCCTTCAGGGCGATGTCAAGGACGTATTACTCCTTGATGTCACCCCGCTCACTCTCGGTATCGAAACCATGGGCGGCGTTCGCACTCCCTTAATCGACCGCAACACCACCATCCCGACCAGCAAATCTGAAGTATTCAGCACTGCCAGCGACAATCAGCCACAAGTAGAGATACACGTTCTCCAAGGCGAACGCGAATTTGCCAAAGACAACAAGTCTCTCGGACGTTTCATCTTGGATGGTATCGCACCAGCTCCTCGTGGCGTTCCTCAAATTGAGGTCACTTTCAACCTCGACGCAAATGGCATTTTGAATGTCACTGCCAAGGATAAAGGCACCGGCAAAGAGCAATCTATCACCATCCAGAATTCTGGCAACATGAGCAAAGAAGACATTGAGAAAGCTCAACACGAAGCCGAAATGCACGCCGAAGAAGACAAGAAAAAGAAGGAAACCATCGACGCTAAGAACCACCTAGAAAATGCTATTTATCAAGCTGAAAAAATGCCTGATGAGTACAAAGACAAAATCAGCGACGAAGATAAAGAAACCATCAAGAAAGCAGTTGAAGACGCGAAGAAAACCTTGAGCGAAGAGAACGCTACCAAAGAACAACTCGAACAGGCCGCCAAGGATCTCTCTGACCGCATCATGCCTATCGGCGCTAAGATGTACCAGCAAGCCTCATCCGACAACACCGACGCCAAAAAAGACGAAGGCAAAAAAGACGAAGGCGACGCCGTAGAAGGTGAAGTTGTCGACAAATAATATGCTATAATAGGGGTATGAAAATTATCTTCCCCGAAATGTCCAATAACTCGATTGTCCAGGAAGCTATCAAGCACTTCCCTGACATCGAGTTTTTTGGTGCCGATAATCTAGTTACAGCTACCGCTATATTAAAACAAGGTCAAGCCGACTCTCTCATTTCCGGCATCGACTTCCCTTCTCGCGATGTCGTTCTCGCCGTCAAAAATCAAATTCCGCTAAAGTCCAAATACTTTTCAAGTTGTTTCATTTGCGAGCGTGTTGAATCGAACGGCAAAACCACCCATCTCGCCATCGCTGACGGCGGCATCAACAAGCAACCCGACGCCGACAAACTCTACACCATCGTCGAAGACACCGCACACACCTTTGAAGACTTCTATCACGAGCAGCCCAAAATCGCTATGCTTTCCTATTCCACTTACGGTTCTGGCGGTAAGAATCCCGACCTTGAAAAAATCTACGCCGTCATCGACCAAATCAAACAAAATCACCCAGATTGGCTCATCGATGGCGAGATGCAACTAGACGCCGCCGTCAGCCCAGCGGTAGCCATCAAAAAGACACCAGGCGGCCCACTAAAAGGTCAAGCCAACATCCTCATCATTCCCGACTTAAATTCTGGCAACATTTTCTATAAATCCCTAGAGCGTTTCGGCGGCTTCACTATCGCCGGTCCCATTATTCAAGGTTTCACCATTCCTCTCGCCGACCTCTCCCGTGGTAGCACCGTGGAAGATATCATTTTAACTATTAAAGTAATCAGGAGTCAACTTATCAAATGAAATACTTCGGCACTGACGGCATCCGTGGCGATGCCTCCAAATTCACCACCGAATTTCTTACCAAAATCGTAAAAGGCCTTATCAACTACGCTGGCGACGAAATCAAAGTCTTAATCGGCGGTGACACCCGCGAATCTACTGAGTGGATTCTCTCCGATCTTGAATCAATTTTAGACACATTTGGTATTGAATATGGCAATGTAGGCGTTCTTCCTACTCCCGCTATCAATTATTGCTTCTATCAAATGGGCTTTGATTTCGCCATTGACGTCACCGCTAGCCACAATCCATATCATGACAACGGCATCAAAATCTTTGAGCGTGGTACCACTAGTGGTCAAAAACTAAATAAAGAGGCTTGCGAAATCATCGAAAACGCTATTGATTCGGAACAAGACTACGCGCTTTCATCTCCCACCCTCCGCGAAGATTTACATAACGACGCTGTTGCACTTTATAAAGATCACCTCTTAAATTATCTCGGCACCGCCGATTTTAAAGGCCTTCATATCGCTATTGATTGCGCCAATGGCGCTACTAGCACTATCGGAGACCAGCTCTTCGCTTCCTTGGGTACCATAGTAGAACTTCTCAGTGCCGATGCCCACTATGGCCAATCCATCAACAATAATTGCGGCTCCACTCATCTAAACCAACTAAAATCCACCGTCACAAATAACCACCTAGATTTTGGTATTGCCTATGATGGCGACGGCGACCGTTGTCTCATGATTGACGCTGACGGCAACGAAGTAGATGGTGACGAAATCATCGCTATTCTCGCTCATCATTTGCAACTAGACAGTATTGCTGTCACCGTTATGACGAATCAGGGTCTGCTCAACTGGGCCAAAGACAACCACATCCACGCCGAAATTACTGCCGTTGGCGATTCTAATGTTGCCGAAGCCATGCGCACCCACCATATCAAAATCGGTGGCGAACAATCTGGCCATATCATTCTTCCAGGCGAAGCTACTGGCGATGGCATTCTTACTTCGCTCATGGTTGCCAAAGCTATCACCGAGTCACACGCTTCTTTACATGACCTCGCACATATTATCACCAAATTCCCCCAAGTAATGCTCGGTCTCTCCGCCACTGACGACCAGAAAGCCACCCTCAAATCTTCCGATGGCGTCAAAAAGCTTTTACTGGATTACGATAAAAAACTCACTGAATATAACGGTCGCTTGCTCGTCCGCCCTTCCGGCACCGAACCTCTCATCCGCATCACTATGTGGGGCAATAATCAAGATGCCATCACCGCTCTCGCCCACGAACTCACTGCCTCTCTTTCCGAAATACTTTAAATTTTCGACAAACCCATCTTGCATAAACATATTTCAAAAACGTAGACGCCAATTGTCCTATGTACACACAAAAACCAGTTGGAATAAGCGCGCATGCTATCCTCACGCCACGTGTCAAAAGTATCATTCCGTTATGTATTATACGATTATCTCTAATCTGCATATAACCCAATCTTAAATCGTTCGTTACGCACACTATCATATCCACAAATTGCACCACCAACAATACTGCTAAAATCCAAAGCTCTGGCCTATAATACCAATACAATACTATCGTCATAATCAAAGTAGTACCAGCAAAAATCCCAACCAACCCCCAAGCCTCATTTCTAAGCTTCTTATAATTCAATTTTCTTTCTGTAATATCAACTTTCGCCACCGTTCCCACGGACTCGTTTAGCATATCCCATTGCGCATCCGTTACTAAAGTCTCAAAATTTATCGCATTCAAAAATTCCTTCCCATACGAAAAGCTATTTGCTAAACCCAACCCATACGAAAATAGCATACCTAAATTGTCTAAAATCTCAAACGATGTATTCTTGACATTATCCCGTAACCGTAAACTAAATTTTCCCTTTTCATAGTACATACCAAAGAATATCATCACTATCGTTGCATCAGTCAGTAACGTCACGACAATCGCAAAAACATTATCGACTACGGCACTAAGCCCAACAATCATCATAAAGTCGACCAGACCATAAATGATATTCATAGTATTCGTTCTTTTAATTTCATTATCATAATATAGTTTTTGTGAAATCATCTGAATCACCGACGTCAAAAAACACCGGATTATGCAATATATTGAAAAATCATGATATGTTTCCGCCTCCGCTCCCATCCATTCCAAATATCCATCAATCATCAAGCAGATCAACGCCGTTATACCGCCAATCACAACCGTTCCTACCACCAAGTTCGTCCCCACCACGTTCTTATCCCTTATTTTACGAGCCGTAATATTTGCCCCTACAGCAAAAACTAAAATTAATAATACATAAATAAATTGCAATGGATATGTTAAAGAAAAAACGTTAGCAATTTCAGATTTTACTATTATTCCAAGCAATATCCAAGTCAACAGCGGCAAAGCCGATATTAAAAGCATATTTAAGCTAATCCTCAATAATCTTTTCATCTCTCGTCTTTTACTTTCACCACTTTATTATATCAAAAATGCTATAATATAATAAAAGCAAGGATACACTCATGATAGTTAAACTATTAACCAACTACACCCCCACCACTGCTCAGAGAGTTTGTGAATTACTCATCCAGCTTTCTCGCAGCGGCAAAGACCGTGGTGAAATACCCAAGTCGTGGTTCGACTGCCTTATCGCTTCCGACTCTCACGATATGTTGCTCGCCATTGATGATGACGGCAAAATCCAAGGCATCGCCACTCTCTCCATCATCATGGGGCCTATTGTCCGCAAAATGGCTTACCTAGAAGATTTCGTCACCGATGAATCTTGTCGCGGCCAAGGCGTCGGCACTCTGCTCTGGGATGCCATGTTAGACTGGGCTAAAGACAAAGGTTGTACCGAACTAGATTTCACTTCCGGCCACGGTCGCGAAACCGCCTGGAAATTCTATCAAAATAAAGGCGCCGAAATCTACGATACAAATTTCTTCCGCAAAACATTACAATAATTATTTTGCCACTGCCGACTTCTTTTGCATTATCGTCCATAAAACGACTGATAGCAAATATATCTGCAACGCATTAACCATCCCGGAAAAGAACACTAGCGTCACGCCATACGTCACCGCTAATGCCAACAGCATCGGCGCCGCCGCACTCTTTAAAGTTATCCGCACTATCATAACCACAAGTATTAGCGCAAACACCGCCCCCACAATACCAAGCTCAAGCAAAACATTTGCGTATTCGTTCTGCACGATTTCCTTCGGCCAGTCCGTAAAGCCTGCATTATACATCGCTTGTCCAGCCCCGCCAATGCCTACCCCCACCGCAATCGTTTTGGCATTCTGCGACCAAGTTTTAATGGCATTTCGCGTCATCATTTTTCTAATCTCAGTCGATTCTTCCACATAGCCATCAAATATTGCTTCCGTTCCCGCACTATTTTCAACCGCAACATCGTCTTCATACTTTTCCACAGGTTTTTCCACAACATTATTTTTCGCTTCATCATTATTTTCAACAACTTTCTCGCCCCTTATATCAATAATCCCAAGCGACAACTGATTCAATACTTTTGCCACCCCATCCACATAGGTATCGTTTGTCGGCCCCACCTGCGCCATCAGACCTTGCATATTTAGCGCAAAAACAAATGCGACTACTACAATCCCCCACACAATCCCAACCCGCTTCAAAATCAACTTCATTTTCTTCCGCCCCATCACCATCAGCATTATGCTCATAAACATCATCCCTACCACAAATGCATAAATTGCTCCTCGCGAGAACACCAAAAACAGCGTCGCGGTTACTATAAAGAAGCAAGGCAGTAAGAAATCAAAACCTAAAAAGCCTGAGCCTGAGGTGTTTTTTACAACAGTCACGGAGCGAGTACGGAACTGTAATTCCGGCGCAGCTCCGCCTGATCTGTTGTAAAAAACACGACCGCGCGAAGGCTCAAGTTCTGACTTCTTACTTCCTTGTTTCTTCAAGTATAACCACGCCGCCGCTATCGCTGGCGCAAGGAGCAAATTCCCCATAAACTGTGGCTCTACCGCAAACCCATTCGGATGCGGAAATCCAAAACTTTGCGACGTACACCCAACACAAAGTAATGAATAATCTCTTGCTACGCCCGCCAAATCCAAAATACATTGGATGATGCACCAAGCACACGCAAATAATGCCGCTCCAAAAAACCACCGCCAAAAATTTTTTCGAAATTTTTCTTCAGCAAACCACTTCCCAAATACCACAAGTGTCATCACCGCAATCACTACCAGCCACATCAGCCCTACCGTTAATATTCCACGCGTTAGGTTCGCAGTCCACGCAAGGCTCACTGTCGCGAATGTCGGCAGCAACAATAACCACACAAAACATTTCCATCGCCTCAATAATTCCCGTCCTTTACCGCGCACCATCGCCACCGCAAACGCTATCGCTCCCGTCAAGTCAAATGCCACCAACCACAACAAAGCTACCGACAACTCAAAATTCATCGTCGTATTTCCACCCAACGAAATCACTGGATGATACGAAAACAAAAGCGCCAATGGCAACACATATAACAGTATCTGCAATATTTTACTTAATTTTTTCACCAACAAACTCTACCATTTCTTTATCAAACCGTTTCTTCGCAAATTTCTCCACTGTCTTCGGCAATTTTCCCCTATCAAATTCACACTTCTCAAACTCCAAAATCGCCGCCGCTAATTCCTTTGCCGTCTGTTTATAAAATAAAATCCCGTTTTTTGCTTCCACGATATAATCCAGTGCGCCACCTTCACCATACGCAATCACCGGACACCCCGCCGCAATTGCTTCCACCGGTGCGATTCCAAACGGCTCCAAACTCGGAAACAAATACCCCTTCGCCTGCGACAAATACTTCGCCAAATCTTCTTTTTTCATAAGTGGCAAAAATTTAATATACTTAGACCCACCAGCTATCTTCATAAGCTTTTTATGTTCCGGACCTTCGCCAATCACCAAAAGATGTCGTTTTGCCATCATACAAGCCTTTACCGCAAGATCCAATCGTTTCCAGTTTACTTGTCTAGAGGTTACTACATACGCTTCATCCACATGGAATCTTTCCACTGTCATCCGCCGCTTCGGTTTTACATTTTTAAAATCATCCACTTCGACTGGTGGATGAATAATCTCAGCATCCGATCCATAATATTTCTTGATTAAATCTTTTGCATACTCACTAATTGTTACAAAATAATCCACCTTCTTCGCCGCCGCTAAATCTTTTTCTCTCAGCGGTTTCACCATTTTCTTAAAACATGCTCGCACTAGTGGATTCAATGCTCCAAAACCAGGATTCTTCACATAGTCATTATACATTTGCCAATAATACTGCGTTGGCACATGACAATACGAAATATGTATTCCCTTCGGTACTCGTACCGCTTTTGCCTCCGCTCCCGTCACCGATATTACCACGTCATATTCCGATAAATCCAACTTTTCAAAATACTTTTGTCTTTTTGCCCCCAAAAATCTCCTTAAGCATGTTGGATATTTTTGCAAATACCCAGTTCTCACATCAGCATCCAGAAACCAATCAATTCCCTTCGGGTCATATTTTGAAGTGTAAATCGGCGCCTTCGGAAAAAGCTCATGAATCGCAAGGAGTACCTTTTCCGCTCCACCCACGTTCGTTAGCCAATCGCACACAATCGCCACCTTCAAATCTTCAAGTTTACGTTTTTCTTTCTTCGTCACGCTTCGCCCATTCAAA
This sequence comes from Candidatus Nanosyncoccus sp., assembly GCA_045603965.1. Taxonomy (GTDB): domain Bacteria; phylum Patescibacteriota; class Saccharimonadia; order Saccharimonadales; family Saccharimonadaceae; genus Nanosyncoccus. Next base: position 63,664 of record JAZUND010000019.1, read on the forward strand.
ATCTCTTCAATCGCTTCCTTTACGGCTTTATCTTTCATTTTGCCCCATCCCTTCTTAGCACCGCGGCTATTGTCTTAAAAAATATTTGCACATCTAACAAAATAGACCAATTCATCACATAGTAAATATCCAGCGCTCTACGCTCCGCAAACGAAATATCTCTCCGTCCGGACACCTGTGCAAATCCAGTTAATCCCGATTTCACTGTCAAAAGAAGCGATCTATCGCCATAGTCTCTTAATTCACCAGGTAGTAACGCCCTCGGTCCTATCAACGAAATATCGCCCTTTAATATATTAAATAATTGCGGCAATTCATCAATTGAAGTTCTTCTAATGAATCTGCCAAAACTCGTCACCCTCGGGTCATTCTTTAAGTAATCACCGTTTTTGCGATATTTCTTAATCAGCTCCGGCTTCCCCATTTTAATAAACGCTTCCTCCGGCGTCATTCCGCTATATTCCCGCTTCATTGACCGAAACTTGTAACACCGAAACTTACGATTATACTGCGTCAATCGCTCGCCTGCATAAATCGCCGGCGCCTTTATATCCGACAACTTCAAGATCAACCACGTAAGCATCATCGGAATAGCCGCAACCACAATCGCTACAAGCGCAAACACTATATCAAACGTCCGCTTAACTACCGCCGCACCACCAGTTAATGGTGTCAGCTTCACTTGTACCGCCGGCGTATTTCCCACTAATTCTAATTCACCAAAATGCGACGAAAGTGCCGTTTCACTCGGCACAAAATAATACAATAAATGCCGATTCACCGCTTGCTTAAACACATATTCTGTTGACTTTTCATCCGTCTGAAAAATCACATCCGCTCGTGCATTTCTAAGCGCCTCTTTGAGCGACGAATATTGTTTCACCCTCAAATCTTTCGGAATATACTTCCGATTCGCCACCACACCAGCTAACCTATACCCAGCTTCTGGAGTTGCAGCTATGTAATCCGCCAAATATTCCGTATTTCGCTGATTGCCAATTATAATCGCTCGCTTCGTTCCGTAGTTTTTCTTAAACACTTGTCTCGCCACAATCCTAACTGCAATCCTCTCTATCATCAAAAACACAAACGTCGTTACCACGCTCATTAACGCTACTACCCTCACCGGAAAAAGAGATTTACCCGTAAAGTAATCATACACAATAAGTGCCGCCACGCTAAGCACCGCAGCAAGGAACACTCTTCCAATTTCCGATAATCTTGACCGACCAAGAAACACCGATTTCTTATAAAGCCCAAGTGCCGCTAGTATCACAAGCAATATCGGCACCACCCACATCACTTCCAGAGTAAACTCAAATAGTTGTGATTCAAACTCATACGGTCGCGGGTCCACATGCACCCGAATCGCATACGCCGCTGCAAACGACAAAATCAACATCAACCCATCGCCGAGCATCAATGCGACTCTCAAGATAAAATCGGATTTTTTCCGCATATCTTTATTTTACTCTACTGTCACTGATTTCGCAAGATTACGTGGCTGATCCACATTGTAGCCCTTCGCTACTGTCATATAATACGCAAACAATTGCAATACTAAGTTCATCAAAATCGGCGCAAACAATTTGCAAGATGTTGTAATTTTCACAACACTATCTACAGGTAAATCAAAATTATCCACATTCGTCACCGCAATAATGTGGCCACCCCTCGCCAACACTTCTTGTACATTAGAAACCGCTTTTTCATACAATACCCCCTCCGGCAGAAGTGCCACCTCAAAGAATCTATCATCTATCAATGCCAAGGGCCCGTGTTTTAGTTCACCAAACGCATAAGCATTTGCATCTACGTATGATATTTCTTTTAATTTAAGCGCACCTTCCATTGAAGTTGGATAGGCCGTATCGCGCCCAAGATAAATCGCGTGTTCATAATCATTATATTTCTCCGCAATTTCATGTACTTTATCCTTCACCCCATTCAAGACTTTGCCAATTTCTTCTGGCAACTTTGCTATTTCCGATACATATGGCTGCAACATGCCGTGTTTCACGCCTTTCGCTTGCGCAATCGTAAGTCCAAACATCACCATCGCAATCACCTGTGACGTAAAAGCCTTCGTAGAAGCTACGGAAATTTCCGGCCCCACATGCACATAAGTACCCCCGTCCACTTCTCTTGCAATTGTCGAACCAATCGCATTTACTATTCCAATCGTCGGAATCCCTTGTTTTTTAATTTCTCTCAGACACGCCAAGGTATCTGCCGTTTCACCGGACTGCGACACGATAAGCGCCACTGAATCTTTTGGAATATAAGCATTTCGGTAACGATACTCGCTCGCTATCACTGTCTCCACTGTCATCTCCGGCGTAAACTGTTCAATGTAATAGCCGGCAAGCAAACCTGCATGATAAGCCGTCCCGCATCCAACTATTACCAAGTGTTTAATTTTCCTCAATTGCTCATCTGTTAGTCCAGGTCCGCCCAGGCGCACCGTTCCATCCTGCAAATTCACTCTCCCACGCAAAGTCTCCCGCAATGATTCTGGCTGTTCCATTATTTCCTTTAATAGAAAATGCTCGTAACCACCTTTCTGAATCGCCGCCAAATTCGTCTCAATTTCTTCCACCTTCGCTGACACTGGTTCTGCATTCAGCGTCCGAATTTCTACGCTATCTTTTTTAATTAACGCCACCTCGCCGTCATTCAAATAAATCGCCTGCTTTGTATGCCCCACTAACGCCGAAGCGTCAGACGCAATCAAAGTTTCATCGTGCCCTACACCAATCACAAGTGGCGAGCCACTTCTTGCAACTACAATTTCATTCGGGTTCTGCCGCGAAATCACCGCAATCCCATAAGTTCCCTTCACTAACTTCAGCGCCTGAACCACCGCATTCGCAAGGGGGTATTTTCCACCACCATAAAATGAATTTACAAGCGCTGCCAGCACCTCCGTATCCGTCTGCGACTTAAAATCATGCTCGGTCAATGTTTCCTTCAGTTCCTTGTAATTTTCAATAATCCCATTATGTACCAAGTAAATATCCCCAGCCTGATGTGGATGCGCATTTATTTCAGAAGGCTCCCCATGTGTTGCCCAACGTGTATGTCCAATTCCAATCTTGTCACTACGTTTATTACTCGCTAATTTCTCTTCAAGATTAACAATCTTTCCTTTCGCCCGAAGTAGCGTCGGTTCACCATCGGACGATAGCGTTACAATCCCCGCCGAATCATATCCACGATATTCCAAACGTTTAAGTCCAGATATCAAGAAATCCTGTGCATTCTTATTGCCCACATAACCTACAATTCCACACATTTTATCTCCTCCTTATTATCTTCATTATACCCTAGCCCTCACATCTCAACAAGCAGAAATTCTTATCTTAAAAATCTTATTCTTATATACATTATTAATATGTTAATATATAATATTTTTATGACAACCCATAAAACCAAAACCGCAAACAAAAAATCCACTAGCTCATCCAAATCCAAGCCTACAAAGAAAATCACCTTTAAGGTCGCCTTTCGTCAATACCTGTCCAAAGGTTTTCATCTCGCTAAATATCAGAAAATCGGCATCTTTTTACTCATCATTGTTTTTTCTGGTTTTGCTGGATGGCTCTGGGAATTTAGTCTTGACGAAATCAGCGGTGGATTCAAACACATTTACATCAAAGGTGGTAATTTTCTACCATGGATTAACCTCTATGCCTACGGCGCGATACTGATTATTCCAATGACTTACAAACTCCGCCGTTATCCGTGGGCGGTTTTCGTTATAGCCTCCATCGGCACTGGCCTCTTAGAACTTCTCGCAGGTTGGCTCGTCTACACACTTGGCAATGGCACTCGCTACTGGGATTACACTGAACGTTGGTGGGGATTCGGCAATATCAACGGTTTCGTTTGTCCAGTTAGCGCCATCACTTTCGGCATCGGCGCTTTGCTTCTTATGTATTTACTGGTTCCATTCTGCATCAAATTAGCTCTCAACATGAAAAAACGCGCTTTTCTTACATTTACCATTACTATTTTCGCCCTTGTCATGGTAGATGACATCACTAATCTTACTCTCAAAAACCTCGGCCTTCCCACCGCCATGGACTTCTACCACTCACTTGGTTTTAAATATAAGTAGTCAATATAATATTTATTTGTCTTTTTTCTTCTTAAACAATTTCCCAAGATGCGCCACATAACTAGCCTTTTCAGCAACATCAATCACATCATCAAGCACCGGTACATCTCGTACCGCATCGTAAGCCTTCTGATGCGCCGCCGCCCGCGTCGTCGGTACAACGTTTTGGAACGCCTGCTCCGCCACACTCTGCGCTACGCCTACAGCCGCACCTTTTACGATTCCCTTAGCCACCCCCTTCTTCGCAATCTCAGTGAATAAATCCAGATATTGCTGATTCAGCGGACTTTCTGCAAACTCCGTTTCAAACTCCCCCACATCTTTACAGTTCGCCCCCAGCTTTTCGATCTCCGCAAACAGCGCGTCGATCTTTCCCTGCGCCTCCGCATCAATCTCAAAACTCGCC